>JBOIDW010000083.1:0-7891 GCA_050740655.1 Gammaproteobacteria bacterium
GTATAGCGCTGGCGCAGGCTACGTACCGGCACGCCGGCCTGCTCGAGCCAGCGCTTGAGCCCGAGCAGGCCATAACGGCCGCGATCGGCGCTGGTCGGCCGGGAATCGTTACCCGAGCGCGGACCCGGGCCGGGGAACAGCAATACCACGAGCACCAGCAGGGCGAGCATGGCCCCCAGGGCGTTTAGCAACCGATCGCTCATGCGCGGGTCGTCAGCACCGCCACGGCGGCACGCCAATCCGCCAGTGCATCCGGTGGCGGGTCGCGGTCGCCGTATAGACCGGCCTCGGCCGCGAGCCTGAGGGCGCCGAAGGCCGCGGCAGCCTCGGGAGGACGATCGGGTAGTGCGCGCTGTAGCTCGCGGTAGGTGGCGCTCGCGCGATCCGCCATCAAGCCCCGGGCGGCGAGCACGGCGATGACGTGGCTGAGCACCGCGGGCGCCTGCCGCGCGGGCGGTAGCCCCTCCAGCCGGCGCCAGTCGAATGCCGGGAGCGCCGTTCCCGGCCGGGGTGCCTCGCTGCGCGGCGGCGGCCGGCGCCGTGCTAGACGCGGAATGACCTCGCGCAATATCCTGACGGCCAACCGGGCCAGCACCAGGGCCATGGCGATCCAGAACAGGCGCAGTAACCAGCGCCACACCGATTCCGGTGGACGTAAAGGGGCTAGCCAAGCCTCGAAGTGCCGCCGCCATTGCGTGAACCAATGCCGCGGCTCGATGCCATAGCGCTCAAGCCACCGCTCCAGCCGCTCCCGGAACCGCGCCCACGGATCGGGTCGCTCGGGGGGTTTGCGGGCATCCCGCAGGATCTGGGCAAGGCCCTGGAAATCCAAACGGTACCGCGGTAACCGCCGGACATAGTCCTGCCGCAACATCACGTCGAGATCGGCCAGCGTCTGGCGGGCCGCGCAGTCCTGGCCGGCGCAGCGATCGCCGCCGCCGCGCAGGTCGGGGCACAAGCGGGTCAGTGGCGCTATCGGCCCTGCGGACAGACGCGCCAGGCATTGCTCCAGGGCCTCGGCCGCCGCCACCGGCCCTGTTGCGACGACCAGCAGCAGGCTAGCCGCTGGGGTCCAGCGCTGCGATCCGCGCCGCAAGATCGGTCCCCTCCTTGCGCAGCCGCAGGTCATGATACTGCACCAGCATGATCGCAATGATCAAGGGCACGGTGAATGTACCCACCAGCACGACGAGGAGAGTCTGGATCGCGATGAACACAGGGAAACTGAAGTCGATGCCGCCTATCCCACCCAGGACCGCCATGGGAACGTATACGAGCAGGCTCAGCGCGACCAGAATCAATAAGGCCACGGTCAGGATCGCCAGGGTACGCCACCAGTCACCCCAGACCAGATAGTGGCTGCGCTTCAGGGCCGCAATAGGGCCGATCCGCTCGACGACGATGATGTAAAAGGAGAAACCCAAACTCAGGCCAAAGATGATGGCCGGTACGAGCAGTAACACCATGCCCAACACCACGGCCAGCATATACAGCAGGAAGGCCCCAATCGTGGGCAACAGGCAGACCAGTGCACGCTTGAAGGGCGGCACCGACGCATCGCCGCTCGCGATCTGCCAGAGCCTGTAACAGGCCACAAGAAAGAACAACACGGAACACGACAGCCCCACGAGATACAGCACCGCCAGGAATATTCCCAACTGCGACATCGCCGCTTCAGGGTCCGGGGCCGGCGCGATATTCAACATGGTTAGCTGCAAGATGGCTCCGGGTACGGCCACGACCAGCTGCGACAGGAATGCCCATAGGACTACCCGGGACAGACCCGTGGTGTAAAGCCGGACGCCGCTATCCAACACCTTGCCTATCGATTGTGGCTCGGTTGCGAGCTTGAACATGGGACCCTCCCTCCGGTATGCATGGCTCGTCCCTATACTAAGCGATCTCGGGCCGGCGCATCACGCCGCCGCGCGGCTCTACAACGCGATCCGCCCGGCGAGGAGCTCGTCTAGGGTCTCGATGAGCAGTGCATGCTCGCAGGCCAGCACGCGCTCGGCCAGCGCGCCGGGCGTGTCCGCTGCCAGGACCGGGACGCGGCGCTGGGCCAGGATGCGGCCGTGGTCATAGTGCTCGTCGACGAGATGCACAGTTGCCCCGCTCTCGGTTTCCCCGGCGGCCAAGACCGCCTCATGCACGCGCAGGCCGTACATCCCAGCGCCGCCGTAGCGCGGCAACAAGGCCGGGTGTATGTTGACGATCCGGTTCCGGAAACTGGCCAGGATCGGTGCGCCGAGCCGTTTCATATACCCTGCCAGCACGAGCAGGCCGACGCCGTGACGCCACAGGACCTCCAGGATGGCCGCATCCAGTGCCGCATCGGGGGCGTGGGTCTGGCCGCTCAAGTGGTAGGCCGGAATACCCGCCTCGCGTGCCCGCAGCAAGGCCCCGGACTCCCGGTTGTTGCTGATGACCACCCGCGTCTCGGCCGGCAAGCGCCCGGACCGACAGGCATCGATGACCGCTTGCAGGTTGCTGCCACGGTGTGAGGCCAGCAGACCCAAGTGGTGCAAGGGCGCGGCGGCGCCGTTCAAAGCGCTGCCCGCGGCGGGCGCCGGCCGGGCCATACCCGTTATCGCGCGCGTTCTATCGCGCGGTAGAGGTCCTGGTAGGTGTGATCGACGACCGCGCCGAACAACGGGTCTTGCGCTTCGGCGGCGGCCGCCAAGGCCTCCCAATCCGCAGCGCTCAAGACCTCGGCGAGCCGCGGGAAGACCGTCGACTCCTCGCGCTGCAAGTGTTCACGACTGAGGGCGGTATAGCGGTTCGCGGTGGACAGGAGCCTGTCGACCGGCGTGATCCCGCCCCCCACGATACCTCGCACCAGCTGGGACAGGTCGTGGCCGACCTGTCTGAGGGAGTCATGCTCCGTTTCCAAGCCCTGAACCGCGCCGGCGCTGGCCGGATCACGCTCGACCAGCCGCGCGAATATCCGGTCCTCCCAGCGGTGGTGGCAGAGGTCAGGATAGGTGCATAGATAGTGGACGATGTCCCCGACCAAACGAAAATCGGCATTCTCACCGCGGTCTAGCGGCGTGAGGGACTCGTCCAGCAGCACCAACAACCTAGCGATATTCTTATGCTGTTGGTGCAGCCTAAGCATCAGGTTGGCCATTCCCCTCCGGGGTACGCTCAGGTCCGCGCCGCGTACCGATTCGCCACGTAGTCCTCGACCACCTGCTGAAACTCCTCGGCAATACGCTCGCCGCGCAGGGTCATGGCCTTGCGCCCGTCGATGAACACCGGCGCCACCGGGGCCTCGCCGGTGCCGGGCAGGCTGATGCCTATGTTGGCATGTTTGCTCTCGCCGGGGCCATTGACCACACAGCCCATGACGGCCAGCGTCAACTCCTCGACCCCGGTGTGGCGCTCGCGCCAGGCCGGCATGCGCTGCCGCACATAGGCTTGAATGCGCTCGGCCAATTCCTGGAAATAGGTGCTGGTGGTACGGCCGCAGCCGGGACAGGCCGTGACCAGCGGCACAAACGAACGAAAGCCCATGGTCTGCAGCAACTCCTGGGCAACGATGACCTCGTTGCTGCGCTCGCCGCCCGGATCCGGCGTCAAGGACACGCGGATGGTATCGCCGATGCCGCGTTGCAGGAGCACCGCCATGGCCGCTGCCGAGGCCACGATCCCCTTGGAGCCCATGCCGGCCTCGGTCAAGCCCAGGTGCAGGGCATAGTCGCAGCGCGCCGCCAGCGCGCCATAAACGGCGACCAGTTCCTGCACCCCGCTCACCTTGCAGGACAGCACGATCTGGTCGCGCGGCAGACCGAGCTGCTCGGCCTGCCCGGCGCTCTCCAAGGCCGAGACGATCAAGGCCTCGCGCATCACCGTGCCGGCCTCCAGGGGCTCGGCCAGTCTGGCATTGTCATCCATCATTCGGGTCAGGAGATCGCCGTCCAGGCTGCCCCAGTTGACGCCGATGCGCACCGGCTTGCGGTACCGGATCGCCGTCTCGATCATAGTCGCGAACTGGCGATCGCGCTTGGGCCCGAAGCCGACGTTGCCGGGGTTGATACGATACTTCCCCAGCGCCTCGGCGCAGCCCGGATAACGGCTGAGCAGCGTATGCCCGTTGTAATGGAAGTCGCCGATCAAAGGCACGTTGCAGCCCGCCGCGTCCAGCATCGAGCGGATGCGCGGCACGGCCTGTGCGGCCTCCTCGGTATTGACCGTGATGCGCACCAGCTCCGAGCCGGCCTCGGCCAGCTGCTGCACCTGGCGGACCGTCGAGACCGCGTCCGCGGTATCGGTATTGGTCATGGACTGGACCACGATCGGGTGGCCCCCGCCGATGGTGACCGGTCCCACCGCGACGCCCACACAGTGGCGGCGCTGGACCCAGGGTGCAAAGGCTTCAGGGGGTTCTGTCTTCAGTGGTGCTTGCATGCGGGCCTGTCGTCCGGAGCTTGCTCAATGCTATTGTAGTCGCGGAAGACCTTCCAAAGAAGCCGGCATGCACTCACCCGAGGCGATCGCAGCGCTGTTGAGCTGGGCCGTGCGCTTGTCGCCTTATCCGGCCCCGGCGCAGCCCCCGGCGGTGTATTTCGCCTCGCGCACCCTTATTACCGAGAAGGCCTGCGGTGGACGCCATTGCGGTGCCATCGCCTGGTACGACAACCACGGCACGATCTACATCGACGAACGCTACCATGCCGAGGACACCCCCTTTGCGCGCAGTCTGGTAGTGCACGAGATCGTGCATTACCTTCAGGACCTGAGCGGCCGCTTCGATCCCGCGAGCTGCGCCGACCACCGTCGGCGCGAATACGAGGCCCATGCCTTGCAGCGCGAGTACATCGCCCAGGCCTTCGGGCAGGTGGCCTATCTGCGCATGGCGTTGTGGGAATGCTGAGGCATCGGGGAGGCGCGCCCGGCAGCTTCCGCGGGCGCGCGATAGTCTCCCCGCCGCCCGCTTGGGCTCGGCCCGGCGCGGTCGTTCCTGTAGAATGCCGCTCCCCTGACCCCGGATCATCGATCGACGCGGCATGACGACACTGAGCAAAGACGCCATCGAGCAGGCCCTCGCCGCCTATATCGAGCCCTGTCTCGGACAAGACCTAGTGAGTGCCAAGTGTGTCCGGGCGATTGCGGTCGAGGGCGAAAAGGCCAGCATCCGTCTGGAGCTTGGTTTCCCCATCCGGGGCTATGAGTCGACGCTCATCGAGGCGCTGCGTCACGCGGTCATTACGGCCACCGGAGCGCTTGAGGTCGCTATCGTACTCGATCAGAAGATCCTCTCGCACGCGGTGCAGCGCGGGGTTACGGCCCTGCCCGAGGTCAAGAACATCATCGCGGTCGCCTCCGGCAAGGGCGGGGTCGGAAAATCCACGGTGGCGGTCAATCTGGCGCTGGCGCTACAGGCGCAAGGCGCCCAGGCCGCAATCCTCGATGCCGATATCTACGGGCCCAGCCAGCCGCGCATGTTGGGTTGCCGCGGCAAACCCGAGTCCCCGGACGGCAAGTCCTTCCAGCCGCTGGTGAGCTACCACGTGCAGGCGATCTCGATCGGTAATCTGATCGACGAGGAGACGCCGATGATCTGGCGCGGTCCGATGGTGACCTCGGCGCTGCAGCAGTTGTTGGGTGATACGCGCTGGCATCGGGTGGATTATCTGGTGGTCGATCTGCCGCCCGGCACCGGCGACATCCAGCTCACGCTATGCCAGAAGGTCCCGGTGACGGGAGCGGTGATCGTGACTACGCCGCAGGACATCGCGCTGCTGGATGCGCGCAAGGCGCTCAAGATGTTCGAGAAGGTCGAGGTGCCGGTGCTCGGGGTCATCGAGAACATGAGCACTTACGTGTGCAGCCGCTGCGGTCACGAGGAGCACATCTTCGGCGAGGGCGGCGGCGCCAGCATGGCGCACCAATACGGTGTCGAGCTGCTCGGCGCCGTGCCGCTGGATACCCGCATCCGCGAGGGCGTGGACAACGGCCGGCCCACGGTGGCCATGGACCCGCGGTCGCGGTCCGCGCAGCTCTTTCACGCCATCGCACGCCGGATCGCCGCTAAGCTTTCGCTCAAGGCGCGCGACTATTCCGCACGTTTCCCGAAGATCGTCATCGAGCAGAACTGAGGGCCGGTGCCGGTCAAATCCGATCAGTGGATCCGCCGCATGGCCGAGCGGCACGGCATGATCGCGCCCTTCGAGCCGCATCAGGTCCGCGAGGGTCCGAGCGGCCGCTTGATCTCCTACGGCACCTCGAGCTACGGTTATGACGTACGCTGTGCCGACGAATTCAAGATCTTCACCAACATCAACTCGACGATCGTCGATCCGAAAGCCTTTGATCCGAGCAGCTTCGTCGATGTGAAATCCGCGCTGTGCATCATCCCGCCCAATTCCTTCGCCCTGGCCCGCACCGTCGAATATTTCCGCATCCCGCGCACTGTCCTGACGATCTGTCTGGGGAAATCCACCTACGCGCGCTGCGGGATCATCGTCAACGTGACACCGCTGGAACCCGAGTGGGAGGGACACGTGACGCTGGAGTTTTCCAACACCACGCCATTGCCGGCCAAGATCTACGCCAACGAGGGCGTGGCGCAGGTCATCTTCATCGAGTCCGACGAGCCGTGCGCGATTTCGTACCGGGACCGCGGCGGAAAATATCAGGGCCAGGTCGGCGTGACCTTGCCCAGGGCCTAGCGAGCGCCGCCAGCGAGGGGTAACTGCGCAGGATGTCCTCCCGGCTTGCCCCTTCTGCCAAGCTATCGAGAATGTTGGTGAGCAACACGCGAGTTCCTTTGGCACAAAGCTCGCCACGGCAGATCTGCGGATCGCTAATGATGTATAGGCGCCACTCGATCATCGTTCGGTTCCTTTACTATTCATAAGACTTACCAGTTAAGCACGGATCCCGGACGAAGCATATCAGCCCACCTCCATTGCATCTGGACCTTGCCGCCGGAGGATGGCGATTTTTCTTCACGGCGGGGTTTTATCAAACGATTCGTCAGCCAGCAGGGTAAGGGGTAACCCTGTCAAACAAATACGATCTCGTCGCTATAGCGGACGACGGTCCGATCATGGGTCAAGAGGCGCAAGGGTACGGTAAGCGCTTGCGCGACGAGGATGCGGTCGAAGGGATCGCCGTGGATGGCGGAAAGGGTCTCCACTGCAAGGGCGTGTTCACGGAGGATAGACAGCTCCGCGAATCCCGCGGCACGGAACAGTTCTGCTGCCCTGCGGGCCGAGACGGGCATGTCGCCTCGGCCGAGTGGGTACTTAATGGCGATTTCCCAAAGCGTCGCCACACTGACGAACACCTCGTTATGGGCATCGAGGATGAGTTCGCGTGCCTGCGGCGATAACCGCGGGTCGTCCGTAAGCGCCCATAGGGCTACTTGCGTATCAAGCAGGAGGCGCATCGGCGGGTGGTGCCCCCAAAAACAGGCGCGCGACCTCCTCGTTGTGTCCGTCGATGTCGTCGGGAACCTTGAACTCGCCCTTAGCGATCCCGATCCGGCGCGAAGCATCGGTGCGCGCGACCGGGACGACTCGCGCGACCGGTTTGCCGTTTCGAGAAATGACAATCTCGGTTTCCTCACCCGAGGCGATCTGCTCGATGAGCTTGGACAGATGGGTCTTTGCCTGGAAGAGACTGACGGTTTGCATGGTGATGCCCAAGTTCAGATAGACCAGACTAGTCTAGCTTATTTTCCGAGGTTGGCAAGCCGCCAAGGCGTGCCCGGAACGCCACATTGCATGACCGTCCCGTAGGCCCAATGGGTAAAGCAAGCGCGCAGCACGCGGCAAGGAACCGACCGCATCCGACATGGGCCAAGAGGCCACGCTTTAGATCGACCCGGCTGACCTTGACCAGTCGGTAGCCGGCCAGGTCGACATGTGGGCCGCTTGTGGAC
>JBOIDW010000084.1:0-7546 GCA_050740655.1 Gammaproteobacteria bacterium
GGCCGGGACGCCCAGGACACGCGCCTTGATGCGCAGGTTGATGTCCTTGGAGACCAGCGTGACGGTATCACTGCGGTGCGCCTCCATCAAGGCCAAGGTCACGTTGAGGATGATATTGGCGGGCCGATCGGCGGGAAGCGCCGGCGACACCGACCGCCCGAGCTCGGCGGTCTGTAGAAACACCCGCCCGGGCGCGTCGGCGCCGGCATCCGGCCTCGGCAATCGCGCCAGCGGCAGGCCGCGTTCGATCGCCTCTCGATCGGCCTTGCCGATGAGATCATCGAGGCAGCGGCTCACCTGGCGCGCGTTGCGTGAAACCTCGGAGGTACCCTTCTTGGCGGCGTCCAGCTCCTCGATCACCGCCATGGGCAGGAACACGTCGTGCTCCTTGAAGCGGAACAGGGCGGCGGGATCGTGCATCAACACATTGGTGTCGAGCACGAACAGGCGCTGGGCGGGCGTGCTGGGCATGCCTGAGGGGGACGCCGGCCGCTGGCTACAGGCGTTGCACCGCCTCCAGCACCTCGGCGGCGTGGCCGTCCACTTTGACCTTCCGCCACTCCCGCCGCAACACGCCGCGCGCATCGATCAAGAAGGTACTGCGCTCTATGCCCATCACCTTCTTGCCATACAGGTTTTTTTCCTTGAGGACGTGCAACTCCCGGCATAGTGCCTCATCCGCGTCGGACAGCAGCTCGAAGGGCAGGCATTCGGCTTCCTTGAAACGCTCATGCGAGCGGATTGCGTCGCGCGAGATCCCCACGATCGCTGCGCCGTGGCGCTCGAACTCCACGCTCAGATCGCGAAAATCCCGGCTCTCCTGCGTGCAGCCGGGGGTGCTGTCCTTGGGATAGAAATAGACCACGACGGGCCTGCCTGCGAGATCCGACAAACGACGCCGGCCGCCGCCCGTCGCGGCCAGATCGAAATCGGGAAACGGTTTGCCTATGCCGGCCATGATCTATTTCACCGGTTCCATCACCGCGTCCAGATTGAGCTGGTCGCAGAAGTCCATGAACTCCCCGCGCAGCGCGGCGATCGAGTTGTTGGTCGGGACGCTGATGGTGATGTGCAACGAGAACATCGGGGTACCGGTATGCGCCGCCGCGTAGCTGCCGGTAAACATCTCTTCGATGTTGATGTCGCGCGCGGTAAAGAACTGCGCCATCTCGTGCACGATGCCGGGCCGGTCCACCGACACCACTTCCACCGCATAAGGCATGAGGTTGGCGCTGCGCTTGCGGGCCTCGGTGCGCTTGGCGATCAAGGTCAGGTCCAGATTCTCGCGCAGCCGCGGCAGCATGCTCTCGATCTTGGCGACGGCGTCCCAGGTGCCGGAGAGCAGCATGATCAGCGCCAGCTCATCGCCGAGCACCGTCATGCGGCTATCGACGATATTGCAGCCGCAGTCCTTGACGGCCTTGGAGAATTGCGAGATGAGGCCGGGACGATTGTTTCCTATGGCGGAGATGACCAGGAAGTTTTGCATGCGAGGCTCGGGAAGGACCCACGGAAGTATAGCGAAGATTGTGCATGGAGTGAGCCCGACCGCGCAAGGACGGGGCCACTCCGCCCGACGCCTTGTCAAGCCCGGATCGGCAACGTACCATGGCCGCCGTTTAGCGTGACCTGCCCAGCCATCGACCGATCATGTACAGCCTAGCCGGGAGCCTCGTCGCCATCGTCACGCCGATGCGCGGCGGTATCGCGGCCGAGACGCCTATCGACTGGGAGGCCCTGCGCAGGCTCGTGGAGTTCCACGTCGAGCAAGGCAGCGACGGGATCGTTGCGGTCGGGACCACCGGTGAGTCGGCGACGCTGGACGAGGATGAGCACTGCGAGGTCATACGCCACACCGTGGAGCAGGCGCGCGGCCGCGTACCGGTCATCGCCGGGACCGGGGCCAACTCCACCACCGAGGCGATCCGCCTTACCGCACGCGCAAAGGCACTGGGCGCGGATGCGTGCCTGCTGGTGACCCCGTATTACAATAAACCGACTCAGGAAGGGCTTTTCCTACATTTCAAGGCGATAGCGGAAGCGGTCGCCATCCCCCAGGTCTTGTATAACGTGCCCGGCCGCACGGCCTGTGACCTGCTGCCCGAGACCGCGGCGCGCCTGGCGTGCATCGACAACATCATCGGCCTGAAGGACGCCACCGGCGACCTCGGCCGCTTGGTCGCGTTGCGCGAGCTGTGCCCGCCTGGGTTCATACTCCTGAGCGGCGATGATGCGAGCGCCCGGGAGTTTATCCTGCACGGCGGGCGCGGGGTGATCTCGGTGACCGCCAATGTTGCGCCGCGGGATATGCATCGCATGTGTCGCCTGGCGCTGGCTGGCGACCGGCCCGGCGCGGCCGCGGTAGATACGCGGATCGAGGCCTTGCACCGCGATCTGTTTTTAGAGGCCAACCCGATCCCGGTCAAATGGGCCTTGCACCAGATGGGCCTCATCGAGGCTGGGATCAGATTACCCCTGACTTGGTTGTCCTCTGTTTATCACGAGCCGCTGTGGGCCGCCCTCCGCCAGGCGCACTGCCTTCCGACACCTTAACCCATCCCCCGACCGATCCATGAACCGTGCTAAGCAGGCCATACTGCTCCCGCTCGTCCTCGGCCTGAGCGCTTGCAGCGGGAGCTGGTTTCCAACCCTGGACGACGTCTTCCCGGACAAGCAACGGGATTATCAAAAGAGTGAGGCGCTCCCCGATCTGGAAGTCCCGCCGGATCTGAGCACGGAAGCCATCAAGGACACCACGGCGATTCCCGCGGTGGATAAGACCGGTGCGGCGACCTTTTCAACCTATGAGGAGCGCGCGGCCAAACGCCGGGACCAGCAGACGCGCAAAGAGAAACAAGAAGAGGTGGACGAGGCGAGCGCGCTGCGCGAGGAAGAGGTTCCGGAACCGCATGCGGTGCGCCACGAGGGGGTAAGCGAGGACCGGCATGAGCCGGCCGCCGACGCCTCCGATGACGAGCAGCGCATTGTCGTTAAGCGCCCGCCGGCGGTCATCTGGCCCAAATTGCGTGAGTTCTGGCGCAAGCGCGGATATTATCTAGCCCTCGACGACGCGGAGCTCGGCGTGCTGGAGACCAACTGGCGGGAGAGCCTTTCCAAGGGCATGCGCGACCAGTTCAAGCTCTTCGTCGAGCCCGGCCGGCAAGCGGGCACCTCCGCGCTTTATCTATCCCACAGCGGCGAAAGCAGCGAGCCCGGCGCTGCGGGCGAGGAACCGGTATGGCGGGCGCGCGAGGTCGATCCCGCGGTCCAGCGCGGTATGATCGAGGAGCTACAGCGGTTTCTCGCCGGCGCTAAACCGGCCCCCGTGCAAAAGACGCAACAGGCGTACGCCACGCGACCCGGCAAGCAGCGGGGCGGCCAGCGCGCCGAGTTGGTACGCGCCGGGCAAGGCAAACAATTTCTACGGATGGGCGAGGACTTCATGTCCGCCTGGCAACGCACCCACCGCGCGCTCAAGGGGGCCGGGATCCAAGTGACCGAGAGCGATCGCACCAAGGGCGTATTCAAGCTGCACTTTATTGAAACGCAAGAGGTGCCGCCCAAGGAACCGGGCTTCTTCTCCAGCTTGGCCTTCTGGAAGGGCGACGACGAGGGCGACTACGAATTACACCTCTCGGCGGTCGGCGAGCATACCGAGCTGGTGGTGCTTGACGACGACGGGGACTGGGACAGCAGTGCGGCGGCGAACCGGATCCTGGAGTTGCTGGAGCGCGAACTGAACAAATAATAATGCCGCGCTGCGGCGCCGCCCGCGATGCGCGCCGGAGGAGGAAAGCACGTAAAATAGATGCCGGCGAGGCGATTACCCGCCTGCCTAGTGCCCAGCGCGCGGGCGAGGCCCGCTCAGCGCTCGCGCAGGTCCCACACCACGCCGAGGCGCTGCATCGGCCACAACACCAGCCAGTACGGCAGGTCCGCGCCCGGCCGGCGCGCCTTGCCCGGGTAGAGATGATGGTCGCGGTGCTGCCACTCGCCCAGCGCATAAGCGAGCCAATGGGTGGATGCCGCGCAGCCCTTTTCGTCCGGCACCCCGCGATGGGCCTGGATATTAAACCAGAGCGTAAACAACGTGGCTATCCAGGCCGGCAACAGCGTCGTGTAGGTTGCAAAGACGATGGACCCCGACAGCCCAAGCACAAGGCTCCACTCCAGCCAGGGCATGAGGAAGCCCCAGCGGTCCAGCCAGACGACCTCGGGATAGCGCAGGCGCACGCCGCGGCGCGCGTGGCGCGGGTCATAGGTCCAACCGACCCATGCGTACCAGACCGGATGCGTAACCGGTGAATGGGGATCGTCCGCGGTCTCACAGTGCGCATGATGATAGCGATGATTCCCGGCCCACCAACTCATAGACCCCTGGCCGGAGACTGCGCAGGAATAGGCGATGAGGCACTCGAACCAGCGCCGGGCCCGGTACGCGGCATGCGAATACAGACGGTGGTAGCCGAGCGTCATACCCAGGGTCTGGTGGCGCAAGGTGAGCACCGTTCCTAGCACCCACATCCACCCTTGCGATGTGTAGTACATCGCCTCCTCGAAATCGACCAACGAGAAAACAATAACGTAAACGCCCAAGGTAACGGTACAGAAGAGGCGATACGCTACCCAAGACCACCAGGGCGGGGGCGAGTCGTCACCGCGCGGCAGGTCGGCGGCGGTCTCGGTAGGCTGCTCGGGGTGCATGAGGGGAGCCGCCGGCATGGAGATCTCAGACCGGTGTCGCGGCGCGGCCATGCCGGCGATAAACCCAGTAGGCGAGGGGTAGTAGTGCCGCGGCGAGCCCGACTAGCACCGGCGAGTATCCTGAATATGCCGCAACGCGCAAGGGGATACGGATCTCCGTCGGGCCGGCCGCCTGCCCATCGGCGAGGCTGAGTAGCACGGTGTAGCGGCCTGGCGTGTCCAGCCGTGTCTCGAGCTCGATGCTGCCGCTGGGATAGGTCCTGGGCGGGACGGTAAGGACGGTAGCCATGCTCGCCGGGTTGTCCCCGGCCTCGGCCAGGATACGCACCGCAACCGGCACCGCACGCGGCTCCCGCTTGAGGAAATCCAGCGTGAAATACACCCGGCCGATACCCGGTAGGTCCTGGCAATACGGCAGGAACACGGCGTTACCGGTGCTCGCGTCATCGAGATAGGCGGTGAAATGCACGGCGTAACGCTCGGTATCCGTCACGCAGTCGATCCGGCCGCGGTCTTCTTGCTGCTGCGGCTCGTCATCCGGTTCTATCCCCCAGGCATACAGGACATGGGAGCACGCCAACAGACCTAGCCCGGACACGGCCCTACTCGCCAGAGTGCTCATGGTTGGATGCGCGGCGTTGCTGCTTCGATCTCCTCCGGCATGACTATACCGGAATCACGGCCGTATGGGATGGCTCAAGCCGCCAGATGCTCATACAGCGCCAGGTAGGCGGCGACGATCGCCCCCGGGCTGAACTCGTCGCAGACCTTGCGCCGGCCCGCCTCACCGAGCCGCGCGCGCGCGCCGGGATCGGCCAGCAACGCGCGCAACGCCGCGGCCAGCGCCGCGACATCGTTGATCGGTACCCGCAGGCCCGTCTCACCGTCCCGAATCAGCTCCGTCGTCCCGGCGGTAGCCGTCGCCACGACGGGAAGGCCGTGTGCCCAGGCCTCGAGTATGGTATTCCCCAAGGCTTCCTGCCGAGAGGACGAGACCAATAGATCGGCCAGCCGGTAATAAGGCGAGGGGTCGGCCTGCCAGCCGCAGAAATGCACGCGGCGGGCAATCCCGAGCTCGGCCGCCAGGCACTCCAGCGCCGCACGCTCCGGACCTGCCCCGACCAACACCAGGCGCGTTACGCCGGCCTGTTCCGATGCGCGCAGTTGCGCATAGGCGCGCAGCAGCGTATCCAGGCCCTTGACCGGGTGTAGCCGCCCCACGGCGAGCACCAGCCGATCGCCGGCCGCGACCCCGAGCTGCCTGCTCACGGCCGCGAGTTGTTCGGCATCGATCGGCGGCGGGGACATGACGAAGTTCCCGATGTGGAACACGCGAGCCGCCGGAAATCCGTGCCGGACTAGATAATCACACAGGCCCCGCGTGTTCGCGACCCAGGCGTGCGCGTGCCGGTACTGTTCCAGATCGTAATAACCGCCCAGGCGCGCGACGTGGACGCCGCCGCCCGTGGCCGCGATCCGGGTCAACCGGGTCGCCCGGCCAAGATAAGTCTGTACGATCGCGGCCTCCCCGCGGCGCACGGCGCGGCCGATTCGATATCGAGCCCAGAGGTCCCAGCCGCCGCGCATGCCGATGGACATGTACCTCACGCCGCCGCCCAACTGCTCACTCACCCAGCTACCGGGCCGGACAATAGCGCTGACCGAGGCACCGTGCGCGCTCAAGGCCCGGACTAGCCTGCAAAAAAAGGCCTCGGCCCCGCCCCCCGCCCGACTGCCGATGATATGCAGGCTATGCATCGACGCTCATGTGTTGACCAGTGTCCGCACGCGCGCCGCGACCTGGCAGGCAGGCAGGCGATCGAGGTCGCCGTCCGGTGCGGCTATCCACGCGGCGCGGGTGCCCCAGGGGCGAAAGCGCTGCGGGTCCGTAGGGCCGAACACGGTCAGGCTGGGGACACCGAGGGCCGCAGCCATGTGGCCCAATCCGGAATCGTTACCCACGTAGAATTGCACGCGCTCCAGAACCGCACAGTCCTCGAGCAAGGTGGTGCGGCCAGCCAGATTGAGGCAGGGGAGGGCCAAGCCCTGCGCAAGCCGAGCGGCGGTCTCACGGTCTGCCGGCCCGCCCAGGACGATCACGGCATCGAACCGATCGCCGAGCTGGCCGGCCATCTCCGCATAGCGCTCCACTGCCCAGATCTTGCGCGGCCATCTTGCGCCGGGCCCCAGCGCCAGCCAGCGTCGGCCCGGCAGGACCGAGACCTCGCCGTCGGCGAACCGCCGCAGCTGGCTATCCAACCAGAGCCGGGGCGCAGGGGGTGAGCTGCCCGCGGCGAGCAGGGGGGCAGCGATCGCCAATAGCTTGTCCACGGCATGCGGACCGCACGGCGCGCCCGCTCCCCATTTGCTCAGCCGGCGCTTGGCACGCAGCAGATAGGCGAGCCCGTCCGTACGCAGGTCAACGATTAATTCATAGCGGCCTTGGCGCAGCGTCCGCACCAAACGCCAGAGGCCGCGCCAACCGGCGCTCTTATCCTTGTGCAATACCCGGCCGCGATAGGGACAATGCTGAAACAACCCGCTCGCGCGACGATCCGCGACGATATCGATGGCCGCCTCGGGATAACGCTGATGCATCAGCTCCAGCACCGGCGTGGTCATGACCGCATCGCCCACGTTGCTGAGCGAGATGAGGAGCAAGCGGTTAGGGTCTCCGCCCATCGGCCGTTTAAGTGGCGACCCGATAATCAGCGTAGGACTTCTCCTCCGTCAGCCCCGATCCCAGCGCAATATTGATGGCCCGTTTAAGCGCGGCGCGCTCGTCGTTGGTCCGATACACGCTGCGCGCCAACTCGACAAATCCAACATCGAACTCGTGGCG
>JBOIDW010000085.1:0-16074 GCA_050740655.1 Gammaproteobacteria bacterium
CGAGATGCACCAACATCGTTACGCTAACTCAGCCACTGCTGACGCCCCGGATGAGCGAAGCTCACGCGAAAACAGCAGCCCGCATCGGTATTGCTATGCAGACTCAGATTGGCCTGATTGGCTTCGCACAACTCGCTCGCGATGTACAGCCCGAGGCCCGTGCCGCTCGAGTGCTTGGATACAAAGGGCTCGAACACGCGGTCGGCGAGATCCGGCGGGATCCCCGGACCATGATCGCGCACGTCCAGATAGGGCGCCTTGCTGATCGGTTTCGCGCCGCAGCTAAGCTCTAACAAGGGCATACCCTTACTATAGCGCAAGGCGTTCTCGCATAGGTTCCACAGCACCTGGTATAGCTGGCTGGGGTCCATCATGATGCGAATATCGGGCGGATCCACGGTTACCCGGATGGCCTGCGCCGCCAGGCCATGGCGCTCGCGTAGCTCGGCGGCGAATGCCTCCAGCCATTCCTTTATCGACAGGCTCTCAGGCGCCGGTTGACCGCGCCTGCCGAGATTCAGCACGTTCTCGATGATGCGGTTCATGCGCTCCGTCTGCTCCTTGACGATGCGCATCAGACGCTGGTCCTGGGGGCTCGCCGCCGGGGACTCGGCCAGCAGTTGCGTGGCGTGGCTGATGGCCCCGAGCGGATTGCGGATCTCGTGGGCGATGCTCGCCGTGAGCCGGCCTAGGGAGGCGAGTTTCAGTTGCTGAGCGCGCTGGCGGGTGGCCGCGGCATCCTCTATAAAGACCAGGGCGCCGGTCCCGGGGCCCAGGCCCGGCTTGGCGCGCGAGACCAGCAGATCGGTCTTGCGCGAGCGCGAGCGCAGCGGCCGCGTCGCGCCCTCGGCCTCGTCCCAGGACCCCAACAATGAGGCGAGGTCCGGCGATACCTCGCCGATCGGCTTGCCGACCAGCGTTCCCTCACTACCGAGGAGCCCCTGTGCCGCCAGGTTGGCGAGCCGGATCTCCCCGGCGGCATCCAGGACCAAGACCCCGGAACGCATACGCTGCACGATCTCGCGGTTCAATTGGTCCAGCCCCTGCAAGTCCAGGCCGCGCTGCTCGGCCAGCCGCTCGCTCACGTACAGCCGCTGTGAGAGCGCATGGCCGAGGAGGGCGGTTGCAAAAAAGGCCGCGCCCAGGAATCCGGCCTGGGCATAGCTGGCCGTACCGAGGTCGGACTCCAGCCATAAATAGACCTCTTCGAGCAGCACCGCGGTGGTGGCGAGGCTGGCGAACAGCAAGGCCGTGCGGCCCCCGGTAAGCGCGCTGGCCAGGGCGATGCTGACGATCAACAGCAGCCCGAAACCGCTGGCCACCCCGCCGCTCGCGTACAGCAGCAGCGTCAATATCGCGATATCCAGCAGCACCTGGCCGGTGACCTGGGCGGTATGTCCCAGGCTGCGGTATTCCAGGGCAACGTGCGCCAGCAGCGACAGGATGAAATACACGCTGACGCCAGCGGCGAACACCGCCGGGGCGTGCGCACCGAAAGGCGGCGGAACACTGTGCGTCCATACCAATACGAGGAAGAACCCGCACACCGTGATCCGGTAGAGATTGAAATAGCGTAGCGCCTGCCAGTGCGCGGCCGGCGTGGGCACGCCCCCGGTGAGGGCTTCCATCACTTGCGTTTTCCCGGCCCCGCCTGCTGCGCGTGTTCAGGGCCGCAGTAATAACGCCCGTCACGCTGGACGGCCTCACGGGTCGCGACATAGACACCGCAGTGCTCACAGCGTGCCATCTCCCCCAGCGTGCGGCCTCTGTGCCCCCGCACCCGATCCGATCGGCGCCAGCGCCTGAGCACGGCCACGGCCAGCCACACGATGGCGAGCAATAGGATTAGGCGCGTGAGACCCATGTCGCGAACCCTATCGATAGTGCCGTTGCCGCGCGCATCATGCCCGTTCGAGCTACCGGAATTGCCTATGGGGACTTTATACTACGCGGCCGGTCAGAGAATCCATCCATCCTGCATGAACCTGCACGAGTACCAAGCCAAGAAACTCTTCGAGGAATACGGCATCCCGGTGCCGCCGGGCCGGCCGGCCCTGACCATCAAGGAGGCCACGCGCCAGGCCTCGGAGCTGGGCGGCCCGTGGGTCATCAAGGCTCAGGTACACGCCGGGGGACGCGGCAAGGCGGGCGGCGTGAAGTTCGCCGATTCCTTGGAGAAGGTCGAGGAGATCACCCGCAACCTGCTCGGCAGGCAGCTCGTCACCAGGCAGTCCGCACCCACCGGCCAGCCCGTCAACTGCGTGCTGGTGCAAAAGGCAAGTAAATTTAAGGCCGAGATCTATCTCGGTATGGTGGTAGACCGCCAACGCAAGCGTATCGCCGTCATCGCCTCCGGTGCCGGCGGCGTCGATATCGAGGAGATCGCCGCCAGCGAGCCGGAAAAGATCATCAGCCTGTTCATCGATCCGATCCTCGGCCTGCAAGGCTACCAATGCCGGCACGCGGGTCTCAAGCTCGGTTTGGATCCGGCCCAACGCAAACAGCTCTGTGCCATGTTGCCGGCCATGTACCGGCTGTTCATGGAAAAGGACCTGAGCCTCATCGAAATCAATCCGCTGATCATCACCAGCGAGGGCGAGCTACAGGCCCTGGATGCCAAGGTCTCGGTCGATGATAACGCGCTGTATCGCCAAACGGCGCTCGCCGAGTGGCGCGACCCGACCCAGGAGGACCCGCGGGAGAGCCAGGCGCGGCGCTACGACCTCAACTACGTGGGTCTCGACGGCGACATCGGTTGCATGGTGAACGGCGCCGGGTTGGCGATGGCCACAATGGACATCATCCAGCTCCATGGCGGCCGTCCGGCGAATTTTCTGGACGTCGGCGGTAACGCCACCGCGTCCAAGGTCGCCGAGGCCTTCAAGATCCTGATTGGCGATCCGAAGGTCAAGGCCATCTTCGTCAATATCTTTGGCGGCATCGTGCGTTGTGACCTGATAGCCGAGGGCATCATACAGGCCGCGCGGGAGGTGGGTGTGGCGATCCCTATCGTGGTCCGCCTGGAAGGCAATAATGCCGAGTGGGCGCGCCAGATCCTTGCGGAGACCAAGCTCAGCATCGTGCCGGCGCGCGATTTGGCGGATGCGGTCAAGCGGGTGGTTGCCGCCGCACGAGGTGCCCGCTAATGGCCATCCTCGTCGACAAGACCACCAAGGTCATCTGCCAGGGATTTACCGGTCAGTACGGGACGTTACACTCGCAACGCATGCTGGAATACGGTACCCGGCTGGTGGGTGGGGTGACCCCCGGCCGCGGTGGCGAGACCCACCTGGGGCTCCCGGTCTTTGACACGGTGCAAGACGCGGTGGCTGCGAGCGGTGCCACGGCCAGCATTGTGTTCGTGCCCGGTCCCTATGCCGGCGAAGCGATTGCCGAGGCCGCCGATGCCGGGATCCGCCTCATGGTATGTATTACCGAAGGGATCCCGGTGCTCGATATGCTCAAGGTGCGGGCGAGCCTCATGCAATATCCCGAGACCCGCCTCCTCGGCCCCAACTCGCCCGGCATTATCACGCCGGGCGAGTGCAAGATCGGCATCATGCCGGGCACGATCCACAGCCGCGGCTGCGTCGGGATCATCTCGCGCTCCGGGACCTTGAACTATGAGGCGGTACACCAGACTACGCTCTGCGGCCTCGGCCAGAGCACTTGTATCGGTATCGGCGGCGACCCGATCCATGGGCTGGACTTCGTCGATTGTCTCAAGCTCTTTCAGGAAGACCCCGAGACGCGCGGCGTGATCATGGTCGGCGAGATCGGCGGTAGCGAGGAAGAGGATGCGGCCGAGTATCTGGCCTGCCATCGGCACAAGCCCGTCGTCGCCTATATTGCAGGCGTCACCGCGCCACCCGGCAAGCGCATGGGGCACGCCGGCGCGATCATCTCCAAGGGCAAGGGCTCGGCCGAGGATAAATATGCGGCGTTACAGGCCGCGGGCGCCATAATCGTCGAGTCACCCGCCGACATCGGCACGGCGATGCATAGGTGCCTAAATAGATAGGATCACGGCGCTGGACCGCGTGCCCCGACCGTACCTACCCTCCGCCCAACTCATCTCTCCAGCTAAAGTGAGCGGTGGGGGTGCCGCTATGTCCAGCGTTCGACAGATCGTCCCTCGGGAGTTATGGACAAGGCACGCTTTTCCTTCTCGTATTCCGATAGCAGAAAGCCAGCGCTGGACAAGCAGGTGTTGGTCGATCACCTCACCGTCGGCATGTTCATATGCAAGCTGGATCGGCCCTGGACGGATACGCCCTTCATTCTTCAAGGCTTTTTGCTGCGCAAGCCGGAAGACGTAGAGCTGCTGAAAAAGTATTGCCAGTACGTTTTCGTCGATCCGCTGCGTTCGACGGTGCGCATGTCCAGCGCCTCGGACGAGGAGTCGGTCTCTAAAAACGGCGACTCGCTGGTCAAGAAATTCTTCGGCTTACTATCCCGCCGGCGGAAAGAGACCCAGCCCGCGGATCCCGATGACGAGGAGCTACGCGCACTCAATGCCCATGCGGTCATTGGGGCCGGTCCGCGCGGCCTCTCGGCCTCACCGAATCTCGTCCAGGCGCGCCACGTCTATCAACATTCCAAGGAGGTCCTGAGCGAAATCCTGCAGGATATCCGGCGCGGGCGCCCCCCCGAGGTCATCCAGGCGAGCGCAGTTGTAAACGGCATTATCGATAGCGTCACGGCCAATCCGCAGGCGCTGTTTTGGCTCACACAGCTACGCATGGCCAACCGCCAAGTGTATTACCAGAATATCAATACGGCCGTGCACATGATTAGCTTTGGCCGGCACCTGAGCTACCCGAGCTACCAGCTCAATACCCTCGGGCTTGCCGGCCTGCTGAAAGACATTGGGCTGGTAGATGCCCCGGAGGACCTGTGGGGACAGAAACGCGCCCTCCACCCTGATCAGTTCGAAACGCTCAAGAAGCACATCGCACAAGGGATCGAGATCCTGCGGACCGTGCCCAGCCTGCCCCACGATGTGCTGGCGGTCATCCGCCAACTTCATGAACGTTACGCCCAGAGCCTGGACACCCGCGGCAAGCTCGATCAGATCCAGACCTTTGCCGAGATCGCGGATATCGCCGACACCTTCGAGGGGCTGATCAATCCGCGACCAAGCGTCCCGGCGGCGACGGTCAACAACGCCTTGCAAAAGCTCTATGTCGAGCGCGGTAAGTCCTTTCACCCGGCGCTCATCGAACGCTTCATCCAGTCCATCGGCATCTTTCCGGTTGGAACGCTGGTGGAACTCAACTCCGGCGAGGTCGCCATCGTCATCGCTCAGAATCGCATGCGCCGTCTCAAGCCCAGGGTCCTGGTATTGCTCGACGCGGACAAGAAACCCTATCGCGCGCCCATCCTGCTCGATTTAATCCAAGACCCTGTGTGGGAAAACGGCGAGTCCTACAGCATCGTCCAAGACTTGGCGCCGGGCAGCCATGGGATCGTGCCGAAGGAGATCTGTCTCTAGTCTCTTGGCACCCGCCTGCAGTCGATCTCGCCGGCGACGCTTCGCCTCAGACCGGCGAGCGTTGTAGTCATCTCGCTGAGGTAATCGCTGGCCTATCCCTCCCGGCTTTCCTCCCCGGCCCGAGGGCCCGTTATTCCCTACACGATGGGCATTTAACGGCGCCAGCGAAAACCGTAAAAAAAACGGGCGCTGATCTTGTTTAATGCATCCGCCGGACCTAGGCGGAGCGTATGGCCAGACCGCTTCGCATCGAGTATCCGGGCGCCTTGTGTCACGTCACTGCCCGAGGCGACGCACCAAAGCACTTCCTCAATGACCCACGCTACGCCTCGGACCGGCGAGACCTATTGTCGTCTTGGCGACAATCGCCGGTCGAAACCTCTCGCCGTTCCTCCCCCGCCCGAGGGCCGATTATTCTCTACCGATGGGCATTTAACGACGCCCGGCCATGAGGCCGTTAGGATCGCCCCCATCTTGGCCTGCCCCCGTTTGGGGGAAGGACACAAAGGAATTTGGCCAACAAGCGCAGTCAAGACCGTGTCGCGTATAGCCGACTGCCATCATGAGTACGCCGAGATCCGTGCAAATCATCGACCGGCCCCGGACACCTCCGGCAGGGTCTTGCGCAAGGGTATTCCAAGCTTGACTCATTGAGGGCGGATTCCATAATGCGAGTACTCCAAAAAAACGCCTCATAGTGGCCTATTGCGGCATGGTCTCCCCAATCATTCTCGAAGCTGAGACACCAGGTCACTTGGCGATTGCGCGCGTCCTAGCCGTATACCATGGCGAGCTGGCGCGTATCGCTCCGGCGCTGGTGGAGGGTGAGGATAGCGATGCGCTGCACGCCTACCGCGTCGCGTTACGCGCATCCCGCGCGGTGCTCAATGCGCGGCGGGGCGTATTCCCGCGGCATGATTTGAATTGGATCCGCAACGGCCTGCGCTGGCTCGCGCGGGAGACCGGCCCAGCGCGCGACTTGGATGTAGTACTGGAGGCCACGTCGCGCCTGGCCTCGCCAGGCGTGCCGCACGCCGATGCCGGTCCACTGCGGGAAGCCTTGTGCGCGCGCCGTATCGCTGCCGAGCAGCGGCTCCGGGCGGCGTTGCAGGGACCGCGATATAGCCAGTTCACGCTGCGCTACGCCGGTTTCTTGGCCAACCGGCAACAGCGCGTCGTGTGCCGCACCCGGCACGGCAACGAGGCTATCGCCGTGTTGATGGATGGGGCCGTACAGCGCCGTTATCGTCAAATACACCGGGCCATGCAGCGGCTTCACGCGGAAACGCCGATCGACGACCTGCATGACCTGCGCAAACGAGCAAAGAGCTTGCGCTATCTGCTGCACGCCTTTGCCAACCTGTACCCCGATGGCGCCCGTGATGCCTTGCTCAAGCGGCTCAAGCGGTTACAAGATACGCTCGGGCAGATGGTGGACCTCTTCGTGCAGCGCGACTCCCTGAGGCGTTGGGTGGAAGGACTGGGGTGCGCAGCGATACCATCGAATACGGCCTTGGCCGTGATCAGCATTCAGGACCTGCTCTACGCGGATATGAGCGCGGCAAGGCGCGCGATCGAGGCGGAGCGCGCGGCATTCCTGCGGCCGAAGACCGGCAGGCTGGTCAGCCAACTCATGGGCGGGGCGCGCCGCTGAATAGTCCGGCGCACGATTACACACCGCTCGCGGCGGAAATCAAACGCTGGGGGCTTGAGCTCGGCTTTCAGAGGGTCGGGATCAGCGGTATCGAGCTCAAGGCCGATGCAGAATATCTGGAGGCATGGCTCGCACGCGGTTTTCACGGCAGCATGGACTACATGCAGCGGCATGGCGATCGCCGCAGCCGGCCCGAGGCGCTACTGCCGGGGACGCTGCGGGTCATCTCGACGCGTATCGACTATCTTCCCGGAGACGCCAAACCGGCCTGGGCCGTGCTGGGTGATCCGCAGGCCGGCTATATTGCGCGTTATGCGCTGGGGCGGGATTATCATCGCGTCCTGCGCCGGCGGCTCGCGCGGCTTGCCCAGCGCATCCGCGAGCGGGTCGGCGCCCATGGTTACCGGGTGTTTTGCGATAGCGCCCCGGTGCTGGAGAAGGCCCTGGCGCGCAATGCCGGGCTCGGCTGGATAGGCAAGCACACCAATCTCATCGACCGGCGGGCGGGCTCCTGGTTTTTCATCGGCGAGATCTATACCGATCTCCCCCTGGCGGTCGATGCGCCGGAGCCCAAACAATATTGCGGCCGCTGCCGCCGCTGTATAGACGTATGCCCGACGCAGGCGATCCTGGCGCCCTACACGCTGGACGCCCGCCGCTGCATCTCCTACCTCACCATCGAGCTACGCGGCGCAATCCCGGTCGAGCTGCGACCGCTCATCGGCAACCGGATCTTTGGTTGCGACGACTGTCAGCTCGTCTGTCCATGGAATCGCTACGCGAAGCTGAGCGTCGAGACGGACTTTAAGCCTCGGCACGGACTCGACGGCGCGAGCCTCGTCGAGCTATTCGAATGGACCGAGGCCGAGTTTCTCCAGCGCACCGAAGGGTCGGCGATCCGGCGTATCGGTTATCAGGGCTGGCTGCGTAACATCGCCGTGGCCTTGGGCAACGCGCCTACGAGCCCTGAGATCCTGACCAGTTTGGAGAAACGCCGCAGCCACGACTCGGCGCTGGTGCGGGAACACGTCCTGTGGGCGCTCGGCAGGCATGAGGGTAGGAACCGGACGCGACCCGGCGCTAATAATCTAAATAAGTAGCCATCGGAATAGTACGGGCCGGCGTAGCGCCCGTTAATTCGTTCACGGGGCCCACGCTCAGGGACAGTTCACCGTCGCCTCCCCGTTCAGGCACTGGTCGGTACCCGCGCCACCGTCCAGCGCATCCGTGCCGACGTCGCCATTGAGGATGTCGTTCCCGTCCTCGCCGCAAATCAAATCGTCCCCGCCTAGCCCGTTGATGTTGTCATCACCGGCCCCGCCGACGATGACATCCTGACCCACCGTACCCAGGATCACGTCCGGCCCCGAGGAACCGGTGATCGTGGCGGGCATGCCTTCACAGGTCCTTGGTGGTACTGCAACCACCGCGGCCACGGCGTCAACCAGGCCGTAGCCGGTTCCGAAGTCGAAACCCGCATTGAAGCCGCTAGTCGCCGGGTCATCCATATCGACGGCCGTGTACCGTAGCTGCTCGTAAACCGCCCTCGGGGACAGGTGCGGATTCTTCTCCAGCAGCAAGGCCGCTATGGCCGCCGCATGCGGGGCGGCCGCCGAGGTGCCAAAAAAGTTCGGAAGCGTATCGAGATCATCGGCGCGATCGCGAAAGAAGAAGGTGGTGTTCGTTCCGTCCGGGGCTACGATTCCAGGCTTCAGCCGCAGCACGGACCGACGCAAGCGCCCACCGCGCTGATCCAGGCGGATGCGCACGCCGCCGGCCGAGGAATAGGGCTCGATGATGGGTGGCGTGACGTTGAATGGCGGCGTATGCAGATAGTCCGCAGCGCCAACCGCCTCGGCACCCGCGGCATTGGCATGGCCCCAGACCGTTCCGCTGTCGGTCCGATACTCAAGCACCCGCGCATCCCCGACCACATCGACGTATTTGAAGCGGTCCGACTTTCTGCCGGCAGAGCGCAAGACCAGGAGGTCGAAGCGCGTGCCCTTGGTGTTGTTCGTGAATTCGAACGCCTCGAATGGGTCGCGGCGGAGATTGTTCGCTATGGACCCGGCCACGGCCGCGGTGTGCCGCCGGTTGACCAGCAGCACGTCGAGATCGGTACGGGAACCGGGACGGCCGCTCACGGATCGAAACGGCTGTGCCCATTGCATGACGATGAATACCGTCTTCCCTCTGGGAATGCGGATGCGCTGAAACACGTCCACACCACGGCCCGGCCGGAAGTCATGGGCCGGCACCGGGCCGAAGCCGACGTCAAACAAACGCCGGCTATTGCGGAACCGGCCCTCGTAGGATTGACGCGCCTGGTTCCCGGCCGACGAATAATAGGCCGCGCCGCCCGCCACGACCTTATCCACCGCCTGTGCGACCTTGCCGTCTTGAAACATCGGCTCGGCAAAATAGATCACGTCATCGACGATGACCCGCGCCCCGGCGTTGTGCAGGTCGATAATCCCCTGGGCAAAGCTCGCCTGACCGTCGAAAGCAGTATGAAACAACAGCGGCGAGCCGGGCGCGACGTCGTGGATCAGCTCCATCATGGCCCGCCCCTCGTCGGTACCATCGGCGCACGGGCCCTCCTTGAGGATGACGACACCGGGGACCAGGACTCCGTTGGGGAGGTCGTCGCTCGCGACGCCGGCCGCCGCACCCCCCAGGCAGTCGTAGCTATCCGAGAGCACACCGATGGGCACACCGGCACCGTTCACCGGCGGCGGCGCCGCTCGCGCCAGATCGGCGCGCATGGCCGTGTCTCCCTCGCTGAGCACCAACCCGCTATGCAGCTTCATATAGGCCGGCCTCACGAACTCCATGGACTCGATATCCTCCAGGTGCTCCAAGGCCGCGATCGGGACCTCGCCCGTAACCAAGTCCCCCGCAATGGCTGCCCGCCGCAGCCCTAACCGCTCCAGGTCCTTCTTCAACCGTTCGACATCGTCCTTGGCGAGCGCATCGATGACGATGTATTCGCCGCGGATTGGGGCGTAGCGACTCCGGGAAACGAAACCCGGTGCGGTCCGCAGGGCCTTGCTGCGACGATGCCACTCGGCGTGCTCCATGGCGATTTCGTACAAGGCCTGATCGGCCTTGTGAACGCCTTTCGATCGCCACTGGTTCTTGAGAGTAGCGGAAACCTCAAGGTTCGTGACCTTCCGGTCCCCGAAGTCAGGCGTCAAGGCCCCGGCGTTTACGGCTTGCGGAACCAACAAGCCTAAGCAGGTGCCAAATATGAGTCGCGCAATTTTCATGGTATCTAACCCCTTCAAAACAGTATAGGGTAGGCTGACAAGGTTGCTCCCGCGCCACGCCCACGGAGGCGGCCATCAAAAAAGTGCTTGAAACCTCTGGATTCCGGCCTGCACGGGGATGACGCTCTTGAAAAACCAAGGCTATGTTCAGGGGTTACTAAGCAATTATGCTGCCGAGACACTACTCCAACAACGAAACCCACCGACGCGCTGACCGATAGGTACTTCCTCTCCGCGCTGCAATCGCGCCCGCATGGGCACGCCGCCCGGCTTCAGCGGCTCCCGGCTGGAATAATAGTAGCGGTAGCGTCCGCTTCCCCGGACCAGCAAGAAAACGGCACCCGCAGCGGCGGACGCCACGGCAATTTGGATCGCACCAGGAGCGTCGCGCGCGAGCGCCGCACAATGAGCAAAGAATTGGAGCTAGCCACCATGCCACAGGTCGTAATCGTCGGGGCCGGATTCGGCGGGCTGGCCGCGGCCAAGGCGCTGGCGCGCACGCCGGTCGCGGTCACCGTCGTGGACCGGCAGAACTACCACTTGTTTCAGCCGCTGCTCTATCAGGTCGCGACCGCGGCCCTTTCTCCAGGCGACATCGCGTGGCCTATTCGGCGCTTGCTGCGCCACCAACCGAACGCGCGGGTCTTGCTGGGCGAAATGAGCGCTGTCGATACGGCACAGCAAACCCTCGTTTTAGACGGCCGGTCCCTACCCTATGATTACCTGATCGTAGCAACAGGTGTAAGACACGATTACTTCGGCCACGGCGATTGGGAGGCGTACGCCCCAGGGCTCAAACACCTGGACGACGCCACGGCGATCCGGCGGCGCATCCTCTCCGCCTTCGAGCGGGCCGAGATGGAGACCGACGCGCGCCAGCGGGAACGCTTGTTGACCTTCGTGATCGTCGGTGCGGGACCGACGGGCGTGGAGCTGGCCGGGGCGATTGCGGAGCTGGCGCGGAAGGCGCTGTCGGCCGATTTCCGCCACATCGATCCGCGCAGCGCCCGCATCCTGCTGGTCGAAGCCGGCCCGCGCGTACTGCCGGCCTTTCCCGAGTCGCTCTCGCAGTTTGCCCTTGCTTCGCTCTCGCGGCTCGGCGTTGAGGTACGCTTGGACCAGCCGGTGACGAGTTGCGATGGGGGAGGCGTAACCCTCGGCGACCACCCGATCCCCGCGGCCACCGTCCTGTGGGCGGCGGGGGTCGCGGCCGCGCCGGCCGTACAAGGGCTGCACTGCGAGCACGATCGGGCCGGCCGCGTCATGGTAAATCCCGACCTCTCAGTACCGGGCTTACCCGACGTGTACGTGATCGGAGACGCCGCGCTGGTGCGGGACCTCCAAGGCAGACCGGTGCCGGGCATTGCGCCGGCGGCCAAACAAGAGGGGGCCTATGTCGCCCGTGTGATCCGGGCGCGGGTCGCGGGCACGCCTCTCCCCCCGGCGTTCCGCTATCGTAACTGGGGAAACCTCGCGACCGTGGGGCGCAAGTCGGCGGTCATCGACTTCGGCTGGCTACGACTTAAGGGCAACCTTGCCTGGTGGATCTGGGGTTTCGTCCACATTTATTTTCTCATCAGCCTGCGCAACCGCCTGGTGGTCGCCTTGCAGTGGCTGTGGTCCTACCTGACCTTCGAGCGCGGGGCACGCCTCATCACGGGATGGGATCGCGAGAAGCGTTGATCGGCGGCGCTCGTTCCAGAGGCCATGACGCTATCCATAAACGCGTTCCGTAACCCTTCGATCGTTTGCAGTTGTGTGGGCCATAGGTCTTTGAATTACTGTAAACGGGTCAAAACCTGCGGCTCCCGTCTTCATGTTCTCGGATATCGAGTTTATGAGGCCCTCCTGTAACGGTTTAAGGTCAGGCAGGCCAAAAAACTCACGAACCTCGGCCGGAGTAGCGTCAACTTCGATACTGATCTTCATGTCACTCTGGTTTCTCGAACCTACCGCTTGACACTCTAATCGTACACGATTGCTATCGACCCTGTCCGTAGTGGACATCCGCTCGCCTAGGTACCTCAGGGATGCTCCGGTCACGCGATCTCGATTACCCGTACGCGGCAAGCACGTACACACAGAAAGGCCGTGGGCAGGAGCCTCTTACCACCGATTCGCTCAAAACCACGTAGCCGCCCGACTGAACGAAGCTCCGATGCAGCGCTACGGCCTGCGGCCACGGGTGGACGAGGACCATCCTGCCGGTGGGGGCCAGATGCTGCGCCAGTCTCTCGGCCAAGGGCGCGAGCGCCGCGCCGAGGTAATAAAGGACCTCGCAAGCGATGATCAGATCGAAGGTCCCCGCCAACGGCGCCGTCAAGGCGTTCTCTGACCGGAAGCGGGCGTTCGAGAAGCGCGCGCATCGCGTGCCGGCCCGCTGCACCGCGCGCGCCGAGATGTCGAGGCCGATGAGCTCACCGATATTGCGCCCCTCCAGCAGCAGCTCGGAGAACAGCCCTTCGCCGCACCCTACCTCCAGCACCCGGGCATAGTCCTGCCTCGGGATGACCGCCAAGGCCGCGTCACATTTTTGCCGCTGGTAGGGTGTGTCCTCGTAATGCCACGGGTTGCGCCGCAGGTAGATGCGCTCGAAAAACCCCCGCAGCAAGCGCTCTTGCACGGCCGGTCCCAAGCGTCCGATGAACCCGAAGAGCGCACGATGCAGACGGTCGCGCACGGGATTCGGCGGATAGAGGATGCCATTATCTTGCCGTCGCGTCATCATGCTGTCTGTGTGAGTGGTCCGTAACGGGCTAGCGGCACGCCATAGCCTACAGCGCCATCGCGCTTACGACCAGACCGTTCGTGCAGGGAGGTCAATCATCAAACTCGGTCCCGTCATCCTCCGGGGGAAGGTGAGGCTTCCCGGCAGCATCACTCTCTAACCGCGCGTGAGGGCCCAACTCGTGCATCGCGGGATTCACAAAACTTTACATCGGAGCAAAACGCCGGCAATGATTGCTCGCTAAGCTGGCTACCATGAATCGCGCTGGTGCGGTTCTATAACCTGATGAACAGGAGGTAACCATGAGCTTAGAGAAACACAGACTCGAACATCCGGAGCAACGCTACGGCAACTGCAAGTTCACGCGCCGCACACGCTTCGGCATTGGTGTGGCGCTGGTCGGCATCGGACTCGTCGCAGGGATGCTGATCGGGACCAGCATGAGCGTCTTGGCCCATCAAGGCATTGGCGGCTGGGGCCGGCACGGGGGTACCGTGACGATCGAGGACCTGCAGGAGCGTGCCGGAGACAAGGTAGCGTGGCTAGCCGGTTTCCTCGACGCGAGCGTCGAGCAGCGACAGCAAATCCAGGCGGCGGTCAACGATCTGGTAGAGCAGCTTTACCCGCTGATGCAGCAGCACCACGACAGCCATCAGGCGCTGATCGCCGAGCTGACCAAGCCGGAGCTGAACCGGCAGGCGTTCGAAGATCTGCGCAAGACAGAGCTCACGCACATCGACACCGCTTCTAGCCGGCTCGTGGACGGCGTGGTTTCGGTGGCTGAGATCCTCACGCCGGAACAGCGCCAACAGCTCGCGAGCCGGTTCCAGCGTTAGCGCAGAAAACGCAGCATCCTTCGGTCGGATCCGCACGCGTGTCTATGGGCAGCTTCGTGCCTATCGGCAAGCGTGCGATCCGGCGCCCTTGTTCCGGCGTAAGCCGGAATCCAGTACAGTCTTTGTGTGGCCAGACAGCCACGCGAGCAGCTACTCTTCACCGATCCGCATGCCCGAGCACATTCTCATGATCGAGGACGATCAGCGCCTCGCGGCGATGGTCAGCGAATACTTGAGCGCCACGGGATGGCGGGTGACGACGCGGCCCACCGCAAAGACGGGCCTGACGGCGTTGGAGGGCCAGGGCTTCGATGCGCTCATCCTCGACATCATGCTGCCCGACCTCGACGGCTTCGAGGTGTGTCGCCGTGTGCGGGCGCGCTCGGACGTGCCCATCTTGGTGCTCACCGCGCGCGGCGAGCCGATTGATCGCATCGTCGGTCTTGAGCTCGGTGCTGACGACTATTTGCCGAAACCCTTCGAGCCCCGCGAGCTGGTCGCCCGGCTGCGGGCCATCTTGCGTCGTCGGACAGGCGCCTCCCTCGCCGAGACGCTGCGCTTCGGTAACTTGGAGATCCATCACGATCATCGGCAGGTGCAGATCGACGGCCAGCCGCGCACGCTTACGGGTCATCAGTTCGATCTCTTGTGGGTGTTGGCAGAGAACGCCGGCCGGGTCATGTCCCGCGAAGCCTTGATGGACCGGCTGAAGGGCCAGTCACTCGAAGCCTTCGATCGCAGCATCGACGTTCACATCTCTCGCATCCGCGCGGCGATCGAAGACGATCCCAAGCATCCCAAGCGCGTGATTACAATCCGCGGCGCGGGCTACCTGTTCGCGCGGCACACGCTTGAAGAGGGCATGGGCTGATGCGTCGGCTCTATCTACAAGTGTACTTGGCTTTCCTCGGCATCCTCGTCGTGTTCGCGGTGCTGAGCGGCGCGCTTTGGTTCTTCCTGCACGATGACGATGATGGCCACCGCGTGTTCGAGGGTGTGGCGCAGATCCTGGGAAAGGTGCTGCCTGGCCCGGATCGGCCCGTGGCCGAGCTCGAGCAGGCGCTCGCCCGCCTGCACATGCAGTTTGGGGTTGATCTAAGACTCAGCCGCGCCGATGGTGAGCCGATCGCCGCTGCCGGAGAGCCTATCGGGACACTCCCTACGGAAGGCTGGCAACACCGTGGGCGTCGCAACTGGACGCTGAGCCTGCGACTGCCCGATGGTCGTCTCCTGACGGCGCGCCACCGCCATCCGCGCGGCCCGTTGCTCTTTTGGACGCTGGGGCTGCTCGCACTCGCCACCGCGATCGGCGCCTATCCGCTCGCGCGGCGTGTGACCCGCCGACTGGAACGGCTGCAAGCGCGCGTGGAGCAGCTCGGCTCGGGCCAGCTCTCGGCGCGCGTTGAGGTTGAGGGGAAAGACGAGGTGGCTGAGCTTGCGCGCAGCTTTAATCACGCCGCCGAGCGCATCGAGCGCTTGGTCAACGTGCAGCGTTCGATGCTCGCGAGCGCCTCTCACGAGCTGCGCTCTCCGCTCACGCGCATCCGTATGGCCATCGAGCTCCTCGCGGGTGAGGAGCGACCCGAGCTGCGCGTCCAGATCGCCCGCGACATCGCCGAGCTCGACGATCTCATCGACGAGATCTTACTCGCCGCGCGCCTCGAGACGATCGACACGCCTCGATCTTCGGAAGATGTCGACCTGCTCGCTCTGAGCGCCGAAGAAGGGGCGCGCGTGGATGGGAGTGTGACCGGGGTATCGGTGCGCGTGAAGGGTGATCAGCGCATGCTCCGACGGATGGTCCGCAATCTTTTCGATAACGCGCGACGCCACGGTCACGGCACGCTCATCGAGGCGACGGTGGAACCTCTGGACGGAGGTGGCGCGAGGCTCTTGATCGAAGACCAGGGTCCGGGCGTGCCCGAGGAGGAACGCGAGCGGATCTTCGAGCCCTTCTACCGACCGGCGGGAACGCGCGAGGGCTCCGACGGAGGCATCGGACTAGGTCTCGCGTTAGTGCGCCAAATTGCCCGGCATCACCACGGTGAGGCCTGTTGCCTAGAGCGTGTGGGCGGTGGCACGCGATTGGATAT
>JBOIDW010000086.1:0-3246 GCA_050740655.1 Gammaproteobacteria bacterium
AAGTCCCGGTTCCCGCGCATCACGAACAGCGGTACGCCCGAGCCGCTGAGCGCGGCCAGGCTGGCGATGACTTCGGCATGCGTCGGGCTGGTATCGTCGTCGCCGATCCAGTATTCGAACAGGTCGCCTAAGATGTAGAGTGCCTCGGCCCGGCGCGCCGGACCGGCCAGAAAGGCATGAAACAGGGCGAGCTGCTCGGGCCGCTCGTGGGACAGGTGCAGATCGGAGATGAATAGGGTAGCCATGGGCGCGGACAGGCGTTTAATGTAACATCCCGGCGCCATGCCGGACGAGCCGATCAAGACCCGCTTCGCACCCAGCCCGAGCGGGTTCTTGCACCTCGGCAACGTGCGCACCGCGCTCTTCAACTGGCTCTATGCACGGCATTGCAAGGGTGTGTTCCTGTTGCGCATCGAGGATACCGATGAGGCGCGGACCAGCGAGGCGGCAGTAAACGCGCTGATCGAGGATCTGCATTGGCTGGCGCTGTCCTGGGATGAGGGCCAGGGCGGCGGCGGTACGGCGGGTCCCTACCGCCAGTCCGAGCGCGGGGCGATTTATCAGGAGTATTTTTCCAAGCTGGAAAGCGCCGGGCTGGCCTATCCCTGTTTCTGCTCGCCGCCGCAACTGTCCCTGGCGCGAAAACAGCAGCTTGCTAGGGGGCTTGCACCGCGCTATGCCGGCACCTGCCGGCATTTGAGCCCCGCGGAGGTCCAGCGTCGCCGCGCCGCGGGCGGTGCATCCAGTCTCCGCTTTCACGTCGAGCCGGGCCGCTCGCTCGAGTTCGCAGACCGCGTGCGCGGGCCGCAGCGTTTTGCCACGGACGACATCGGCGATTTCGTCATCCGGCGTTCGGATGGCAGCCCGGCGTTTTTCTTCTCGAACGTGCTGGACGACGCCCTGATGGGCGTGACCGACGTCTTGCGCGGTGAGGACCATCTCAGCAACACCCCGCGGCAGTTGCTGATCCTTGCCGCCTTGGGACTGCCTGGTCCGCGCTACGCCCACATCGGTCTGGTCACGGACGCGGATGGCTCGCCCTTGTCGAAACGCGCGGGCAGCCTCGCGGTGCGTGAGCTGCGCGCCCAGGGGGTGCTGCCGATCGCCGTGCATAACACCTTGGGGCGGCTCGGCCACCGCTACGAAGAGCCCGGTTTTCTAGGTCCGGATGCGCTGATCGCGCGCTTCGATATCCGCCGGATCGGCCGTGCCCCGGCGCGTTTCGATCCCGTGCAGTTGAAGCACTGGCAGCGGGAGGCCGTAGCCCAACTGGAGCCCAAGGCGTTTTGGGATTGGCTGAGTGCCGGGACGCGGCGAACCGTACCGGAGACTGCGCGTGACGCATTCATCGAGGCCATCCGCACGAATGTCTCCCTGCCGGGCGAGACCGGGGCCTGGGCGGGCATCCTCTTCGATGACGCGATGCTGATCGCGGCCGATGCGGAGGCAGCCATCGCCGCGGCCGGACCCGAATTCTTTCAACACGCCTTGCAGGCCCTGGCAGCGGCGCCCGAGCAATTCGATCATTTTCTGGCCGCGCTCAAACAGGCGAGCGGCAAGAAAGGCCCGCGCCTGTTTGCACCGTTACGTGCGGCCATCACCGGCCGCATGGACGGGCCGGAGCTGAAAACCCTTATTCCCTTGATCGGGCCGGCGCGGCTGGCGCAGCGCCTGGCCGCTGCGCAACACTTGCAACATGCTGAACATCTATAACGGCCTCAGCAAACGCCTGGAGCCCTTCCGGCCCATCGAGCCGGGACACGTGCGCCTCTACGTCTGCGGCATGACCGTCTATGACTACTGCCACGTCGGCCATGCGCGCGTCATGGTGGTGTTCGACGTGGTCGCCCGTTATCTGCGCCACTGCGGTTACCGCGTCACCTACGCGCGCAACATCACGGATATCGACGACAAGATCATCCAGCGCGCCGCCGCGGGGCGTGAGGATATCCACAGCCTGACCGAGCGCTACATCGGGTATATGCACGAGGACGCAGCGGCACTCGGCGTGTACCGCCCCGACCACGAGCCGCGCGCCACCGCCTACGTCCCGCAGATGCTGCGCATGATCGAACAATTGATCCGGAACGGGTATGCCTACGTCGGCACGAACGGAGACGTGTATTACGACGTCAAGCGTTTCCCCGGTTACGGTAAATTATCCGGCAAGCGCCTGGACGAGCTCCAGGCCGGGGCGCGCGTCGAGGTCGAAGAGGCCAAGCGCGATCCCTTGGACTTCGTGCTGTGGAAGCGCGCCAAACCGGGCGAGCCGCGATGGGACTCGCCCTGGGGGGAGGGGCGCCCCGGTTGGCATATCGAGTGTTCGGCGATGGCCACCGCGCTGCTGGGGGCGCACTTCGATATTCATGGCGGCGGCCAGGACTTGCAGTTTCCCCATCACGAAAACGAGATCGCCCAGTCCGAGGGCGCCACCGGCCGCCCCTACGCCGCCTGCTGGATGCATAACGGCTTCGTGCGCGTCGAGGAGGAAAAGATGTCCAAATCGCTAGGCAACTTTTTCACCGTGCGCGAGGTCCTGGCGCGCTACGACGCGGAAGAGCTGCGTTACTTCATCCTCTCCAGCCATTATCGCAGCCCCCTGAATTACTCCGAGGAGAATCTCCAGCACGCCCGCCAGGCCGTGACGCGCCTGTACCTCAGCCTGCGCAATCTCAAGGCCGGACCGGATGCGATCGACACCGAGGCCGAGGCGCGGTTTCGCGCTGCCATGGACGACGATTTCAACACCCCCGAGGCGCTGGCCGCGCTGTTCGAGCTCGCGCACGAGGTCAACCGCCTGCGCGGCGCCGAGCCGGCGCGGGCCGCCCGCCTGGGCGCGAGCCTGCGTGGCCTGGCGGGGATCCTGGGCCTGCTGCAAAGGGCGCCGGATGAGTACCTGCAACGCGGCGGCCAGAACGCAGCAGCCGTCGCGCCGGGCGCCGGCGCCGGGCTTAGCGACGCTGACCTCGAGGCCCTAGTCGCCCAGCGCAACGCCGCGCGCCAGCGCAAGGACTGGGCGGAGTCGGACCGGCTCCGCACCCTGCTCACCGGGCACGGCGTGGTCCTCGAGGATGGACCCGACGGTACGCGCTGGCGGCGCGCGTAAACCGCGTCACGCTCGAGTATTTTCTAATCCTAAAATGAGCCTGAAAAGGTAATAGAGCCCGGGACCCTAGGGTGAAGGACTACGCCCCTCTGGGGATCTCCCGAGGCGTAGGGAACCCGGGCGCTGCGGCGGCTGTTCAT
>JBOIDW010000087.1:0-1779 GCA_050740655.1 Gammaproteobacteria bacterium
AAGTGGGCGTTAGCGCGCTGGCGGTGCTGGACGTCGAGGCCAAATCCAGTCTGGCGACGGGCCAATTGGAGGATGCCGGGCAAATACCGTTGAGGGGACTGTCGGTGGCCGAGCAGCAGCGCGGCACGCAAGACAAAGAGCATCGATGGTGAGGACGACGATGGTTGCACTGATGGCCGGATTGGCGCTGGGCGCCAGCGTGACTTGGTGGTTTTCCAGGCACGGAGCGGAGGAAGCCCCGCCAGCCGACGAGTCCGAGGCCCAGGTCGAGCATGGCACCAACGGCGAGCGCCTCGTGAAGCTGGACCACGCCAGGCAGATCAGCGTGGGCATCGTGACCGCGAACCCGCAGAGCATGCAAGTCCCATCGGAGGTCCAAGGCTACGGTCGCGTGCTGGACCCGACGCCGCTGGCGACAGTGCTGCTCGAGATCGAATCGGCCGAAGCCGCACTAGACGCTTCCGCCAAAGAGTATGAGCGCGCCAAGGCCCTGTTCGCGGATAACCAGAACGCCTCGGCGCGCGCTTTGGAATCCGCTACCGCTGCGATGAAACGCGACCGGTCGCTGCGCGACGCCGCAAGAGCCCGGTTGCTCACCGGCTGGGGGAAGTCCCTCGCTGAACGAGACGACCTCCCGGCGTTGCTAAAGGCGCTGACCGCGCTGGAGTCAGCGCTCGTGCGCCTGGACGTGTCCCCGGGCGAACCGGTTTCCTCCCCGCCCATCCGAGCGCGCCTGATTCCCTTGAGCGACGAGAACCGCTCGGCACAGGCGGATTTCTTGGGTCCTGCGCCGAATACTGACGGCCAAACCCAAGCAACCGGCTTTTTGTTTCTCCTGAGAAGGAACTCGTTGGAGACTAAGCCGGGTGCGGCCGTAACCGGATTCATCACGCTCCGTGGCGACGCCCTCCAGGGTGTGGAGGTGCCGGGGTCGGCAGTGGTACGGCATGAACGGCGCGCATGGGTGTACGTTCAAACCGACCGGGCTAGGTTTACCAGGAGGCCGATTTTGTTGAATCATGCGTCAGGCGAGGGCTGGCTCATCAGCGAGGGCGTGGGCCCCGGCGATAGGATCGTGGTCCGTGGTGCGCAGGTGCTGCTTTCCGAAGAACTCAAATCGCAGATTGGGTTCCCCGAGTAGCCTCTAGCACGGACTGATGGTTCAACAGACGGCAGCGAGGTTCCGGTGGCGTCGCGTACTGGGAGCGGCGGTTCTGGTTCTAGTGATAATGGCCCTGATTTCAGACCCGTTCGTTCCGGAGGGCGCCCTGCTCGACGGGGTAATGGACACCGTGGCATTCACGTTTTACTTGGCGGGGCTGGCCTTCCGGTTCTGGGCAACGCTGTATGTCGGCGGCCGCAAGGGCAGTACGGTAGTCGCCGATGGCCCGTACTCCGTCTGTCGAAATCCCTTGTATTTAGGTTCGTTCCTCCTGGCTACCGCGTCGGCGTTGTTCATACGGAGCGGGGTGTTTGCAGTGGGCATCTTAGCCGTATCGGTTTTTTACATCATAGCGACTGTTCCACGCGAAGAGAGGCATTTGAAAGAAGCTCGCGGGGAGGAATACGTCCGGTATTGCCGTCGAGTTCCCCGCTTCATCCCTCGTCTCTCCCTCTTTCATGCGCCTGCCGAAATCACGGTGAGTATCAAAGGGCTCTGGCGGGAATGCCGACGCATGTTCCCTTGGATATGGATCCCTTTGGCCGGTGAGCTGATAGCACATTTGCGGAGCCAACCCTGGATGCCTCATTACTTTTAATGTCTCGTTAGGCGGACCG
>JBOIDW010000088.1:0-3801 GCA_050740655.1 Gammaproteobacteria bacterium
TGGGTGGATCGCCTCGAACTCGGCATGGAGGATGGCCAGTTGAATGAGCTTGTCGGGCGCATCGGCGTGCAGGTAGCGCTCCCAGGCCGACATAGCGTCCGGTACCCGCTCCGCGCTGGCGGGGACGAAACGGGCCGTCTCCACGGTGCAGCCCGATGGGCCAATCCAGTTGGGTAACCGCCGATAGTCGCCGGGGGCCTTGTTCTGGCCCCGAACGCCCTTCATCAAGACTTGATGCGCGCCTTTCATCAACCGTTGCGAGAGCGGCAACGTTTCCATCTGCGTCACTGCGTGGCGCATAGCCGCACGGTAATTCAGCACTTCATGGATGTCTGTCTTCTTTTCTTCGCTGGAGGCATCTTCTCCCGCCTCGAACTCCAGTACCTCGCCGAAGGTCGCCTGCGTGCCTTCGATCCTGCTCGACAGCACCGCTTCCTGCGTGGTCAGGGGTGCCAGCAGGACACTAGCGTTGGGGATGGCCGAGAGGATGCCGTCATAACGCGCCAGTTCGGCGTTCGCCGGTCCGACCAGCGGCAGTAGTCGCTGCAAGTCCAATTCCGTGGGTGGAAATCTGCCGTGGTGATAATGCACTGGTGGCATGACTAGGACTCCCTGTCTGCGGTTGCACCCGAAAGACAAGATCGAATTGTCTTCTGTGCGTCCCACGGATCAGGGACTTCGATGAACGCCCAGCGCCAGAAGCCGCCGTGGTTATTGATGGCCGGCACCCGCAGCGTGCGCGCTGTGGAGGCTTTGGCGGCCTTGTCCTTCTTCTTCTCGCCAGTGACTTCGACGATCAGGTTTAGCAAGTTGTCCGGGAGCTTCCGGTCGCGTTCCGGCTTGGTCCAGTACTCCAGGAGCTTGCTTGTCGTAGGCGTTACGCCGAGATATCCGGCGTCGCGCCACAGGCCGAGGCGCTGGCGGATGCGATTGACGAGCTTGTTTTCCTCAATGCGGTCCTGGGTCCACTCCGTGTCGAAATGACGCTGCTTGGACCCTTTCTTCTTCGGCCTGGCGATGGGGACAAAATACGAGCTGGTTCGGCGGCCCTCAACGATCTCGTTGGTGATGCCCTCGTCGGAAAAACGAAAATGGCGGGTCGGGTCGCCGAAGGGCGAGTTGATGATCGGGTTTTCGATGACGACTTGGCTCATAGTGTTCCGGTCCTTTGTATCCTCCGCCGTATGCTTGCAGATCCCCATGCTGCCCGGTGGTCGTACTGCACCCATGCGAAGTTAGCGTTGCTCGCGGGCGGCACGCGTAGCCACAGCACTTGTCGGCCTTCAGCGGCTCGCCCCACCAGTCGGAGATTTTGAAAGGCGGAAGTTGCGCCGGTGACAAAGCTCGCTTTCGGCCGAACTTCACCCCGCGCTTGCTGGCGGCCTGGATTGCCTGCGCGTGCAGCGCTTCATTTTATACCAACCGTTGTAGCGCCTTCCGCTGCCCCCGCAGCGCGCGGCCAAGCTCCCTTAGCATCAGCCACGTCCCGCCCTTGTCGGCGTGTCGGCACCTCGTGCCTTACCTTCCGGCGTTCGCGGCCCCGTTGACCCCTCCCACGGTTTCCAGCGCCGACTGTCGTGCTCGTCGTTCGGGTGTCCAGCCGTTTACCATCTTGCGCCTCCAATAGTTCGTTTTGCGGGTTTTGATTTTCCCGCGCGCGAGCCTCGTCGTTGACCTGTTGGTTATAGCCGATATTCGCCTGCCGCACAAAGGCCAGTCTTTTCCAACAGGGTATGAGTCTGGGCATGGGGTGGCGTTTCCAACGAGGTATGAGTCTGAATGGTAGCCGTTGGGTCGGTCAGGGGTGCCATGGTGATCGACATGAACGAGACACGACGGTGTGCGCTAGAGCCCGGAAGTGCCGGGCATTACGTGGGTTCGTGAGACTGTGTGAGATGTGGTGAAGTGCAGCGTTTGGATCACACCTTGAAGCGGAAATGCACTACGTCGCCGTCTTGAATCACGTAATCCTTGCCTTCCAACCGCCACTTGCCGGCGTCTTTCGCTCCCGGCTCCCCGCGGTAGTGGATAAAATCCCGGTAGGCAATCACCTCGGCGCGGATGAAGCCGTGCTCGAAATCGGTGTGGATGACGCCTGCCGCCTGCGGGGCGGTCGCGCCGACGGGCACGGTCCAGGCACGTACCTCCTTGGGGCCTGCGGTAAAAAAGGTGTGCAATCCAAGCAGCGTGTGGCCGGCGCGTATGATGCGGTCGAGGCCCGCCTCGGCGAGACCCACGGATTGCAGATACGCGACCCGCTCATCCACAGCCAGGGCCGCAAGCTCGGCCTCCAGTGCGGCACACACGACGACGCATTGCGAGCCCTCGCGTGCAGCGAGCGCGGCCAGGGTATGCGTCCAGCGATTGCCGGCCAGGCCCGACTCGTCGACGTTGGCGATATAGACGACCGGCTTGCGGCTCAAGAGCTGGAGATCATCAAGCACCGCGGCCTCGGCGGCGGCTAGCGGCAGGCGGCGTACGGCCTGCCCCCGGTCCAAGCACTGCGCGGCCCGCGCCAATACCGCCTTGGCGAGCAGCGCCTCCTGGTCGCCGGACTTGCCGCGCTTGGCGTACCGATCCATGGCGCGTTGCACGGTCTCCAGATCGGCGAGATACAGTTCGGTCTGGACGGTCTCGGCGTCGTCCACCGGATCGACGCGGCCGGCGACATGAGCCACTTGGTCATTTTCGAAGCAGCGCACGACGTGGGCGATGGCCTGGGTCTCGCGGATGTGGGCGAGGAACTGGTTGCCCAGCCCCTCGCCCTTCGAGGCCCCCGCGACCAGTCCGGCGATATCGACGAACTCCATCCGGGTGGGCACGGTCTTGGCTGGCCGCACGAGCGCGGCCAGCTCGGCGAGCCGCGGGTCCGGCACCGCGACCAGGCCAAGGTGCGGATCGATGGTGCAAAAGGGATAGTTTTCGGCGCGGACCCCGGCCTCGGTAAGGGCATTGAACAAGGTCGATTTACCGACATTGGGCAGACCGACGATGCCGCATTTGAAGCCCATGAGTGGTGTAGACCCTGTGGCTTAGATGGGCTCGCGCGTACGCCGATGGAGCTGGTTCATGGCCTGTGCCAGATCGCCCGCCAGCAGCCGGGGTAACTCGGCAATCGCGGCATCGATCGCGCCCCGAATGGCCTCGCGCTCGGCGGCCGGTGGGCGACCCAAGACATAGGGGGTGGCGTCACTCCCCGGCGCCGAACGGCCGATGCCGATGCGCAAGCGCAGAAACGAGGGCTCGCCGAGCCGCGCCAGCAGGTCCTTGAGCCCCTGGTGTCCGCCCGGCCCGCCGCCCCGCTTCAAGCGCACCACCCCCGGATCGAGGTCCAACTCGTCATGCACCACGAGGACCTGCTCGGACGCGATGCGGTAATAACTCGCGAGCGCGACCGCGGCCTGGCCGCTGCGGTTCATGTAGGTCATGGGCTTGAGCAGCCAACAGCCGTGGCCATCGATGGTGACTCGCCCCAGCTCCCCAAAGAAGGCGCGTTGCGTGCGTAGCAGCACGGCATGCCGGCGCGTCAAGGCATCGACGAACCAGAAGCCGGCGTTGTGGCGTGTGTCCGCATACTCGGACCCGGGATTGCCCAGGCCGACGATGAGATCGATCGGTGCCGGCACAGCAAGCGGCGGTACGCCATCCCCAGCGCTGTACCGCGGCGATGGCGCCCGAACACCCGCAGTTCGCTAAGGGCTAGTCGGTGTTTCGCCCGGCGTGGCGCCCGGTGCGGCTTCCGGGCCGGCTGCCGGCGGCGCTTCGACGCGCGGCAGGTGCACGGAAACCACCGGTTGATTC
>JBOIDW010000089.1:0-2938 GCA_050740655.1 Gammaproteobacteria bacterium
ATCGCATCTTGCTCACGGTCGGGCAAGGCCTCGACCTTTTTAACGGCACGGTCAAGCAACTTAGTCATAGATTGTTCTGCTAGTCCTTCGGCGCGAAAACTATTTGCGCATCAACCCCAGATTCATCCGATTGGACCGGATGATGCCGGGCGGGCCTAGTTGGATGGCTCTTTATCAGTGCTTTCAAGCAGACGCCGATACATAGCGGCGGATGGATTTGAGCGTTTCTTGCTCAGTCTGCTGCGCGTGATAAAGATCCCAGCGCAACTGAACGTTCATCCAGAAATCAGCCGACATGCCAAAGAACCTCTCTAAGCGAAGTGCTGTGCTTGGCGTGATTCCCCGGCGCTCATTGATAATTTCGTTAATACGCTGGTACGGGACGTGAATAGCGTCCGCCAGTTCGCGCTGGGTCAAACCCGTGGGATTCAGAAATTCCTCCAACAACATTTCGCCGGGATGCGTGGGGGAGCGGTGTGTGGGAATGCGAACCATGACTTTACTCTCTCTAGCTGTTCAGTGGTAGTCACCGATTTCCACTTGATCAGGACCCTGTTCCGACCAGACAAAGCAGATTCGGTACCGGTCGTTGATACGGATGCTATGCTGCCCTTTGCGATCGCCATATAGGGCTTCCAAGCGATTACCGGGCGGTATGTATGTAGGTCATCCAGTGTTGTAACGGAGTCGAGTTGATCGAGCTTTCGGACAGCGACCTTCCATAACGATTCCGGACACGTTTTGCGTGCAGCTTTGGTGTTCCTGCCATGAAAAAGGTCTTCTGTACCCCCGTCTCTAAATGAGACGATCATACTATCATGATAGCATGGAAGTCATGCTATGCCGGCTAAGGCATCGACCCCATCCGCAACCGAGCCATCCAAACGCTGATTCACCATGCCCGCCCTCCTGCATCAAGCCCTTGCTTTCGCCACCCTGCGCGAGGCCTGGCATCGAGTGCGAGGAAACCGGGGCTGCGCGGGCGGCGATGGGGAGACGCTGGAGCAGTTCGAGACGGAGCTGGAGACCCAGCTCGCGGCGCTTCGCAACGCGGCCCTTCACGGCACCTACGAGCCCCGTCCGCTCTTGAGCGTCGTCGTCGAGTCTGCCGGCAAGAAGCCGCGGCAACTCGCGGTGCCGGCGGTCCGGGACCGGGTGCTGCAAACGGCGGTGGCGATCGTGCTCACGCCCCTCTTCGAGGCCGAGTTCGAGGATTGCAGCTTCGCCTATCGCCGAGATCGATCAGGAGCGTTTGCTGCGCGAGGTGGCCGAGCTGGTCCAGGACCTGCGGATCATTGATCTCATCAGGATCTGGCTTAGAGCACCGATCACGGACGGCGTAACGACCTGGCGGCCCCGCGAAAGGCATCGCCCTGGGCTCGCCCATCTCGCCGCTGCTCGCGAATCTTTATCTGGACCATCTCGACGAGGCGTTGCTAGGGGAAGATTTGCGCCTGGTCCGCTACTCGGACGATTTTGTGATCCTCTGCAAGGCGGCCGAGCACGCGCTCGATCTCACCGCCGAGGTCCTGGAGGCATTGCGGTTGCGGCTGAACCGGAAGAAGACGCGGATCGTCGATTTCGAGCGCGGCTTTCGGTTCCTGGGCGTGGAGTTCGTGCGCAGCCTGGTGCTGAAATGCCGCACGAGCGACGAGCAAACCGACGACGCCGAGATGCTGCCGCCGGAAGAGCCGGGCGCCGAGAAGCCGTCCCCGGGGGAACGGCAGTCCGAAGCGGCGCAGGCCGAGCACGCGATCCCCGGTGCTCTGGGATTGGCCCTACGCGAGGCGTTCGAGCGGGTGGAAGAAGCGCCGGGCGCGGACGCAGAGGACAAGCTCGCGATCGATGATGATGATGAGGAGGAGGAGGAGGAGCCGACCTCGGACAGTGATCCTATCCTCCGCACCTTATATCTCATGAAGCACGGTTGTGTGTTGGGCAAGGAATCCGAGCGCCTGGTGGTGCGCAAGAACGGCGCGGTGCTGCAGGAGGTGCCGGCCATCAAGGTCGATCAGATCATGGTGTTCGGTAACTCCCAGATTACGACCCAGGCGATGGCGTTCTGCCTCATCGAGCGGATCCCCATCGTGCTCCTCTCCGGCCGGGGCCGTTACTACGGGGTGATCGACTCGCTGGATACCGATCCGGTCCTGCTGCAACGCGATCAGTTCCTGCGGTCGGCCGAACCGGAGTTCTGCTTGGGGCTGGCGCGGGCTATCGTGCTCGGCAAGCTCCAAGACATGCGGTTGATCCTGAGGCGCTACGCGCGCAAGCGCGAGGCGCCAGCCTTGCCGGCGGCCGAGCGGTCATTGCAGGGCTTCGTTGGGGACATAGAAAAGGCCCAAACGCTCGACGCGCTCCGGGGTTACGAGGGCAGCGGCTCCAAGGCGTACTTCGAAGCGCTGCGCACACTCCTGCCCGCGGCGTGGGGGTTCAGGAAGCGCGTCCGCCAGCCCCCGACCGATCCGTTCAATGCGCTTCTCTCCTACGGCTACACGCTGCTCTTCTACAACATCTATGCCCTGGTGCGGGCGCGCGGTTTGAGCCCCCACGCGGGCTTCCCGCATCCGTTGCGCACCGGCCATCCGGCGCTGGTCTCGGATCTCATCGAGGAATTCCGCGCGCCGGTGGTGGACGCCCTGATCCTATCGCTGGTCCTGAACGGGCGCCTCGCCGCGGACGATTTCACCTACCCCGATACGCCGGATAAGGCCTGCCTGCTCAGCGATGACGCGCGCAAGACGTTCATCCATGCCTTCGAGGCCAAGATGAACGCCGCGGTCACCCATCCGGCCACTCGCCGGCGGCTCGACTACCGCCGCTGTATCGACGAGCAGGTGCAGATCATGGCCAGCGTCATCCGGGGCAAGCAGGTCTCCTACACGCCGATGGTGCTGCGATGAGCCGCTGGTGGATGGTCTCCTACGATATCGCCGAC
>JBOIDW010000090.1:0-39020 GCA_050740655.1 Gammaproteobacteria bacterium
TCGACAGGCTCAGGACAGGCATCGAACAGCCCCCCATGATTGCCAGGATCCTCGAGCCTCTCGCCTTCCACAACCGAGCACCGGCGCGACCGTTCGATCTCCTCTAAATCGCCTGATCCCCAACCGATACCCCATCCCGATCACCCCCTGAGCCGACCATCGCGCTTGGCCGTGCGAGGCTCCAACCCCCCGAACTTGGCGCGTCGGGCCGATGAACCTGATGATTTCCCCGATCCCGGGCCGTGGACTTGCGTAATTGACAATTCACAGGGCCATCAGTACCGTTACTTTCGACGCAAAAAAGAGGCGTTCATATTTCCTGTACCCTGCCCTCGAGGTTGGTTTTCAACCGCACCGTTTCAATGCGCGACACCTGGGCGAAGATTGAGAAGGCTAGGCTGGCCGCGCGCCGACGCCGCTATCGGGGAGGCGGCCTCCGCGCGCCCTGCGTGTCGGCCCCCGCAGAACGGATCTCGGATTCGCTTGGCTGAGTGCGCTACCGCGCTGCGTGCCTTGCTTTCGGAGCTGGGGCGGGAGTCCGAGATCGAGGCCGGGTCGTGGCTGTGGAGGGAGGGCGATCCGGGCGAAGACGTGGTCCTGGTCAAACAGGGTACGCTGCAGGTTATCCACGAGGGGCCCGAGGGAGAGCTGATGGTCCTGCGCCATCTCGAGCCTGGGTCGGTGCTGGGCGAGATAGCCTGTCTGGATCGTCACCTGCGCTCCGCCAGCGTGCGCGCCGCGACGGCTTGCCGCATCGCACGGGTCCCGGCCGCGCAGTTCCGCAAGGTACTGCGCCGTCGCCCGCAGATCCTGGAGGCGCTGCTGCTGCAGCAAGTGCAGCTCGTGAGGAGCCTGACCGGACAGGTCTCCCGGACCCACCGCCGGGCGATTACCGACACATTGACTCGCCTCTACAACTTCGGTTTCTTCAACGAGCGCTTGGAGCTGGAACTCGAGCGCGCACGCGTGACCGGGGACCCCGTCTCCGTCGTACTTTTTGACACCGACCACTTCAAGCACTACAACGACACTCATGGCCACCAGGCGGGAAACGCGGCCTTAATCCGAGTTGCGGAGATCCTGCGCGCCACCGGGCGCCGTGGCGACGTCATTGCCCGCTACGGAGGCGAGGAGTTCGTGGCGCTCCTCTACGGCGCCAGTCGCGAGCAAGCGCGACGGTTCGCGGAGGCCGTACGCATCGCCATCGAGGCCGCCGAGCTGGTGGGCGGCCAGTCCCAGCCGCTGGGGCGCGTGACGGTCAGCGGCGGCGTGGCGACCTTCCCGACCGACGCCACCACCCGCGACGGCGTGGTCGAGGCGGCCGATCGGAACCTGTACCAGGCCAAGCAGTCGGGCCGGAATCGGATCGTCGCCTCGGCGAGAAAGCGTAGGGTCACTCGCAATGACACCTACCGATGAAGTTCGATTGCGTTCGGGCGGCGCACTCACACTGCCGGTTTCACGGGCAGTGTCGGTTCCAGCCGAGACAGCCTCAGCAGCGCTTCGTCCCCGGTCAGCAGCACGAGGTGCTCGGTGTGTGCCGTGGCCAACAGGAGGCGGTCGAAGGGGTCCTTGTGTCCAAGTGGAACCTCGTTGGTCGCGATGGCGTGGACATCGGCGATGGGGAGTAGCGTGACACCGGCATTTCGAGTCTCATCACGGAAGATCCGAGGCGGGATCGGCAACTTTCCCAGGCGGTGCTTGATGGCGACTTCCCAGATACTGGCCACCGAAACGACGCAGGACGAAGTGGCAATCAAGTCGCGGCAGTTGCGACTGAGGCGAGGACTTCCTACCAGCCACCAGAGGGCAACTTGGGTATCGAGCAACAACCTCACGGGTCGCCCTCGATCATACGTCCGATCTCCCCGTCGATATCCGGCGTGAACGCGCCATCGATCTCTCCTGCGAACTTCTTGAGCCGCCCCCAGCCGCCGAGCTTGCGTGGCTTGTTCATCGGAACCAGCTTTACCATCGGCTCGCCGTTGCGGGCAATGATGACCTCCTCACCCTCCAGTGCCGCTTTAACGAGCTTGGAGAGTTGGCTCTTGGCCTCCAATACATTGACTTGCATCGGCGTTCCTCCGTTGGCAATGGATTCCATCCTAGCATGCTTAGCCAGCTTGACCAACGCGATCCAGCTTAAGCCCGATGAGCAGCTCGTGCGCCGCCTGCACGGCCTGGGGCATTCGGTCTGACATCGTGGCATAAGAAAACGGCGCGGCGGCCCTGCGGGCCGCAAAGAAGTAAAAAACTAAAGGGTAAAAGAACAAAGCACAAAGGGCTATAAGTCCTGGGCAAGGCGAAACCCCAGGTAGTCGAACCGGGACTCGGGCGCGAACCTGCTACGGTCGGCCGAACGCACGAACCTCGGTAGGTTGAACCAGGAACCGCCGCGGAACACGCGCCGGGCGCAATCACCCCCTTGTTGCTCCCAGGCCGAGCCATCAAGCGGGGCGCCTTCATAGTTATTATGCCAACAGTCCTGCACCCATTCCCACACATTGCCGAGCATATCGTGCAAGCCAAAGGCGTTCGGCTGGAACGAACCGACCGGTGAGGAATGCTTGCCATCCCATCGGCTACCACAGCCATCGCAGTTGGCGTTGTTCTTCCCGACCTCATCGCCCCACCAGTAGCGCGTCGTCGTGCCCGCCCGCGCGGCATATTCCCATTCGGCTTCCGCAGGCAGCCGTGCACCGGCCCATTGCGCGAACCGTTGCGCATCCTCCCAGGACACGCCCACCACCGGTTGCCGAGCCTGATTGAATTGGCGGTCGCCCCAATAGCCCGGCTCCTCCACATCGGGATTGGCTTCCAAGAACCGCCCGTATTCTTCGTTAGTGACCGGGTGGCGCCCGAGATAAAAGGTCGGTACCTGGACGTCATGCTCGCGGCGCTCATCATCGAATCCTTCAGCATCAGAAGCCGGCGAGCCCATACGAAACGTGTCCCCAGGGATCAGCACCAGCTCGACACCGCCCTGTTCGGTGACTCGCGTCCGGCGTATCGCGGCCTGTGCACGTGCTTGCGCCAACGTCTGTATTTCCCCAAGCGGATGGTGACGTAAGGACTTCACAAGGGCGTTAAGCTCCGCATCAGCCCCGAGCCGCTCCAGGACCTGCAGGGCCGTGAGCTGTCTTGCCCAGTGACCCCGGTCCTTTCCGGGCGGCTGTTGCAGCAACTCGACAAAGGGCTCAACCGAGACTTCGGCCGCTTCTTCGAGAATGAGGCCTAGGAGCTCGGTCGCTTCCGAAAAACGCGGGTGGCGCAGCGCCTGCCGCATGAACGGCTTGAACAGCGTGGGATTGCTTTGCGCCAAGACCATGAGGATTACTTCCTGCCACCAGCTCTCGCCGTAGCGGCCCGCGAGGTCTTTGAGCACCGCGTCTTTATCGCCCTCAAAGGCTAGACGACGCAATTCGCAGGCGGTGAGATATTCTTGAAAACCCAAGTGCATGAAGCCGTAGTGGTCCGGTCCCCAGCCGGTGAGCAGTCCGCTCTCATCGCGCACCGTGTGCAGAAATTTGCTGGCATCCCGGTCGCGCCACTGAACCGTGTTCAGCGCGGGTTCCAACACCGGCGCTAATTCTTGCGCGGTTGCGCGGGTGCGGCCCTCTTCCGAGTGCATCCACAGGGCTGCCGGTTGTAAGACGCGCCGGCCATCCTTGGCAGAAACGTTCACCGCTAACGCCTTGCCTTCACGCCAGCGTTCGAGGAGAACCTCGATGCACTCATCGTACAGCTCGTGCCGGCCATGCGGTAAGGTATGTCGGTCGCGGTGCACCAGGCACAGATTGGCCAGCAGCAGCGGATTGCGAGTCATCTCCGCCATGCGCGCGCTGCGAAAGTCAGGCGCGCGGAGACGCTCGACCAGCTCCTCGGCACGTTCTCGCGCGGTGATGGCGCCCTGGGCCGGGTCAGGTGCCAGACCGGTCTCCACCGCGTGGTACCAGTTGCGGATAAAGGATTCGGATAGCTCGCGCGTCAGCGGGCGCAGATGAAGTTGGAGGAAGTCGGGATTTAGTCGAGTCGCGTCGTCGTAACCGGCGAACCGGCAGGTCACGACCAGGGTACAGGTCGGTCGGGCCTGGGCAGCTCCTTCCAGCCACCGGGCGACTCTTGCGCGCTCATTGGGATCGCTGACTTCGTCGAGGCCGTCGAAGAGTAACAACAGACGCCCGCGATCGAGTAGGCGCGCGCCGAAGCCCGCGCCCATTTTCAAGTGTGGCTCGTCGAGGGTTTTCTCGACGAAAGCGTCTATGCCCTTGGATAAGTCCTCCAGCTCTCGCAGCGGCAGGAATACGGGTAAGGTGCCGGCCGGCAGACCCAGGCCCTCGGGGCCTTGGCGTAGGCAGGAGAGCAGTAGACGCTTGAGGTGGGTGGTCTTGCCCGAGCCGGGATCGCCCAGGATGACGACTCCGCGCCGCTTGCGCTGCTTGGCGTCCCGAAACGCTTCCATCAGCGAAATCTCCAGCGAGCCCCGATCTCTCAGTTTCGCTTCGGCGTCGCTGGCATCGGCGAAGACGCTGTCGCCGGTACCGCGCAAATCGACGGTCGCCTGCAGCGGCACGTACAGATCTTCGAGATCGATGGGGACACGCAACTTCGTCTTGAAACCAGTGAGGGGGATGCTGGCGTGCAGGGATTCCACCGCTTGGCGGTAGCGGTCGATTTCCTGCGAGGCATCTGAGAAATCGGCCTTTTCGGTATCCCCTGTTGCAGGCGGGTCTCGGTTAATCTCAGCGAGGATGGCTTCGAGTACGAGGCCGGCCAGCTCTTCGGGGTCGGAAAAGAACCGATTCCCATGCCGTGCGCCTATGTCGACGCGAAAACGCTGGATCTTGGCGCCGCTGTCACCCTCACCGGTAAGGCGGTCGTTAAATTTGTCTAGCCAAGGCGCATCGGGGTTGAGTTGAAATATCAAACGCGTGCATCGCACGTCGCAGGCTTGGCGGTATTCCATCTCGGTGATCGAGAGGCCCTCGGGATTGTGATCGGCAGGAATGTAACCGTAGCGCTTAGCCAGGATACCGACGTAGATGTCGCAACCCTTGACATCCGCTAGACACTTGTCGGCTGGACGTTCATCGAAGGCGGCGTAATCTTCCATGGCGACGACGATTGACTGCGAACGTCGTAGACGTTCGAGCACTTTCGCCCGGAACGCCTCCAGGTCTATGAAGGTCGAAGAGACATAAACGCGTTTGGACATCGCCGTCGACACTCGAATTTGGGCACAGAAATTTAGGAAGAGGATCCGCGTGAGTTTGTTGAATTCGTTTCCGGCTTTATTCCCCTTCCCCCTGGCAGGGGGAAGGTGGGGATGGGGGTTGAGTCCTTCCCTGAAGCACTTGATCGATGGCGAGCAGAACCGCTTCGGTTTCGGTCAGGACTTCATGGTTCCAGAAGCGTAATACGCGGTATCCCTTTTGTTCGAGCCAGGTACTGCGTTGCCGGTCGTATTCCTTCCCCTCGACGTGCTGTCCTCCATCTACCTCTATTACGAGTCTTGCTTCGAGACGAACGAAATCGACGATATGACGCCCAAGGGGATGCTGGCGTCGAAACCGATACGCGCCGACCTGTCGCTTGCGGAGGTTACGCCAGAGCCACCTTTCGGCATCGCTCATCTCCGCACGTAGCTTTCGCGCACGCTTTAGGGCGGCGGGATGAATTCGAGTCATATCATGCATGCCGTGTCTCTACCCCCATCCTCGCCTTCCCCCTGCAAGGGGGAAGGTATATGACCAGATGCTCGCCCAGCGTGAACGCGCGCGGAAATCGATCGAGCTGCGGGATCAACCACAACAATAGTTCATGGGCGGCCTGCACGGCCTGCGGCGTTTGGTCTGGCATGGTCCCTCAAAAAATTTGCGCGGCGGCCCTCCGGGCCGCAAAAAAACCAAAGGGTAAAAGCACAAAGTACAAAGGGCTATAAGTCCTGGGCAAGACGGAAGCCGAGGTTGTTGAACCGGTAGTCCGGGGTGCCCCTATCGCGGTAGGCCGAACGGAGGTACTCCGGTCCGTTGAACCAGGAACCGCCGCGGATCACCCGCTTGGCGCATGTACCAACCGCGGACCATGCCTTGCCATCGGTGGGCGCGCCCTCGTAATTCTCATGCCAGCAATCCTCCACCCATTCCCAGACGTTTCCCAGCATGTCGTGCAGTTTCCACGGGTTGGTCGTGAAGGGTAAGCCGACCGGCGCCAAAGTCGCATAGTCATCATCACAGGCGTGGGCCTCCCAAGCGATGCCAATGCGCTGCTTGAGCTCGGCTGCGTGCTTGCGGTCGAACACATTGGCGTGGCGGCAAGCATCCTCAGCAGCATCGCCCCAGTAACGGCGCGTGGTGGTTCCGGCGCGGGCGGCGTATTCCCACTCGGCCTCGGCGGGTAGCCGGAGTTTCTTAGCGGTCTTCTCCGATAACCAGGCGGCGTAGTTGCGGGCGTCTTCCCAAGAGACATTGATGACGGGCAGACGTTTCTTCTCTTCCTCGGTAAATCCTGAATGTAAACCGCTGTCGCTGGGCGGACGGCGGTTGGTGGCGTAGGCAAAATGGTCGTATTCCTCTAAGGAGACCTCGTATTTGCTGAGCTTGAAGGCATTCTTAATATGGACTCGGTGTTGTTTCTTGTCGGCGGTCTTTTCCCAATCCCCTGCTTCGGTATCCGTCTTGTCCGAGCCCATCATGAATTCGCCGGGTTGAATAAGAACCCAATCGGCCTCGTTGTACAGGGGCCGCTGGCGCTCCCATTCCGCCGCGGCCTTGGGGTACAACCAAGCGGCGAAAGCAGCCACGCTGATAAACGCGAATCCGATGCTATAGCGACGCACGTTTCTGCGTTGACGGGCCGCGACCAGACTGCGAGCGACAAATACGCGCTCGGTTTCACCGAGGTCGGCTTGACGCCGTTCGTACCAGCCCTGGGCCTCCGCCAGCGGGGCGTCGCGGAGCAGGCTGCCGGCCTCGACCCAGACCTTCAAGCGGCGGCGCCAGAGCAGGAAGGCCCGATTTTCGGTCAACCACTTGCTGAGCCTGGACCAGTGGCGCAGCACGGCCTCGTGCGCGACCTCCACCCACGACACCTTGGCGTCATCGATGTTGGTGACCAGCAAGCGCCCGTCCACCAGCCGGTTAATCAACGCTTGCTGTCGGTCCGCAAAGGTGTCGAGCCGCGCGCGCTTGCGCACCGCGCCGCCTTTGTCATCCACGTCCGCGAGTTGGGGGAAGATGTTGGCGAGCGCTGCCTCGTCCACTTTCCCGGCTGCATCCTGCACGGCCTTTTCGGCTTGGCCCTCGATAACACCCGCAATGCCGCCCACTTCCCCGCCGTCCACGTCCTTGCCGCCCAACGCGCGATAGGCGGCGACAGTTGTTTACCGCCGCTGCGTTCGTAAAGCTCCTCCAAAGCGAACTCGACGAGCGCCAGCGCCCCCGGCTCGGTGCCCGCGTCCTTCAAAATGGCACCCGCCAAGTCCGGTTCCAGATCCAGACCGGCGACCCGCGCCGGGCGTTCAATCATCTCGGCGAGTGCGAGTGGCGTCGGTGCCGCGAGCGGGAAACTCCCCTCGCGTAGCAAAGCAGCCAGCCGTGGATCGCGTGTGCAGTGTTCGTAGTAGTCGGCGCGCAGGGTCAGCACGAGGCGAATGCGCGGCAAGGAGGCTATGGCGTCAATGAGTCCGATGAAGGGCGCTCGATGTCGCTCTTCGACCCGCGCGCTGAAGAGCTCCTCGAATTGGTCGGCGAAGAGCAATAGCTCGGCATTCCGGGATTTGCCTTGGAGCGCTCGACCAGCCAGCGCTTTAAGCTCCGCGGGTTGGGTGCGGAGCCGGTCGGCCAGCGCCTCCGGGGACTCCGATGCGTCGGGCAACTGCGCGGCTAATTTGCGGGTCAGGTTCACGAACGGATCGCTCCCCCGCTCGGCCGGGGTGAAGCGCACGCTGACCCAATCCGCGCTGCCCGGGAAGGCGCCGTTGTGGAGCCGGGGAATGAGACCGGCGCCGACCAGCGAATACTTACCCGAGCCCGAGCCGCCAATGACCGCGACGATGCGTGTCGTCGGGGTGGCGAAGCGCTTGACCAACTCATCGGTTTCCCGGCCGCGGCCGAAGAATATCGCGGCATGCCCCTCCCGAAAGGCGTTCAGACCAAGGTAAGGGTTACCTTCCCATGTGGGCGCGGGGTCACGGGTAACGGCGGCTGAAGGTCCTTCATTCTTCGCGGGCGCGTCCTTGGGTAGCGCATCAAGCTGGACTTGAATAAGCTCGCGCAGTTCGCGCTCGAGCTTATCAGCGAATTCGCTCGGCGAGTCGTATGGCGTGTAGCTCTGGCGCAGAGAGCCATCGGTGTTCGTGAACGGAGCAAAGAAGGCTTTGACGGCCCTATATTGCTTTGCCTTCTCGTCATGTTCCGGATCGTCGAGGCCTACGCGGGGTTCTTCCGTGCGTCGATAGACCAGAACCGTCGGTCTGCCCGAATTCCTGGCCGCCTCCATCGCGTCGCGAAACTCCCACTCGGTCCCCGATACATACAAGGTACCATCAAGTTTGCGGTGCTCGCCCGGTAACGGCGTGCCCATGCGGGACCACAAAATGACTGCCACGACGTCACAGTCGGAGGGCTTGGGGCGGCGGTTGTTGATCGCCTGTTGCGGTGTCAGGTGGGCATCCATGGGCACCGGCGCAGCGGGATCGTCCCAGGAGACTTCTTCGATATGGATCCGGTTGCGCAGTCCATATTCTTGCACTAGACGGTGGAACACCGTACGCGCCAAGCCGCGTTCATCGGTAACATCCCCCGGTGAAGAGAGGAAGACTCGGATGTCGAGACGCGATGACATGTGATCAGATCGAGTCGGGTGCTATACCGCGAGCGGGCATAATTTTCCTAGAGATGCAAGACGCCACCGGTTAACTGTCACCCCGGCAAAATCTGGGGTCCAGTGCGGCATAGCGGCTCGATCTGGATGCTGGCTTTCGCCAGCATGCCGCCAGTAAAAGCGTAAGCTATGCCCATAGTCAGTATATCGGTCCTGCGCAACAGTTCGCCACTTGGCGACGCCGCCCCGCCTTATTGAATTCTCCGCCACTCGCAACGCCCTTCCGAATCCCTCGTACAGGACGAGCTCGTGCCGCGACGCGGCGTTCGTTTTCGTGCGATGCGCTTGCCCTTACGGCCTTGCCCAGTTCTCGATCTTCAAACCCGATATCCGCCCGTGATGGCGTTCGTTGTTGGTCACAAGCACTGCCCGCAAGCTGCGCGCGTGCGCCGCGATGAGCAGGTCCATGTTGCCGATCGGCTGTCCCCGGGCTTCCAGCTCGACTCTCATTTCGGCATAGGCATCCGCGGCGTCCCGATTCCAATCGAGCACGGACACCTGCCGAAGAAAGGCGCCGACGACGGTCCGATTGACCTTCGCGTTGGATGAGCGCCGCACCCCGAACATCAACTCGGCATAAGTCACTACCGAGATCGCCTGACTTTCGAGCGGTACCGCGTTCATGCTGGCGTACGGCCTCCGGACGGTTGCGGATGACATAGGAACAGATGTCCGTATCGAGCAGATAGAGCGCCATTAGAACAAGCGCCGCTCCTGCGGCGGAAGGTCCACCCGTTCAGACATGAAGTCCTCGGTCGCCCGCAGCGAGCTGCCGAAGAAATCGTCCCAGGATGTCGGCTTGGGCGAGAGGATCACCTGTTCGCCTTCCTTGCGGATGTACACCTCCGTGCCCTCGAAGCGAAACTCGGCGGGCAGGCGCACGGCCTGGCTGCGGCCGTTGTTGAAAAGCTTGGCGGTCTGGTTCGGCACGTCGATTCTCCAATGAAACCGGAATCATAGTATGTATCACGATGTGTGGGCACCGACCTGGTCCGGTGCCTCTGAGCGGCTACGGTTACGTGGTTTCCGGCGTAAGCCCCACCGGCTCGCCACGCCTTTGAAGATCGGCGTGGTAGGACGAGCGCACCATGGGGCCGCTCGCGACGCTGGCGAAGCCGAGTTGCCGGGCGAAGTCACCGAGCGCGCGGAATTCTTGCGGGCTGACGTAACGCGCGACCGGCAGGTGGTGGCGGCTGGGCTGTAGATACTGCCCGATGGTCAGCATGTCGCAGTGCTCGGCGCGCAGGTCCCGCAATAGCCCATACACCTCGTCCAGCGTCTCGCCCAGCCCCAGCATGATGCCGGACTTGGTGGGCACCTGCGGATGCGCCGCTTTGAAATCCCTTAGCAGCCTGAGCGATCCGGAATAGTCGGCGCCGGGGCGGGCCTTTTTATACAGGCGCGGGACGGTCTCCAGATTGTGATTGAGCACGTCCGGCAATGCTTCGCGGAACCACTCGAGCGCGACCTCGAGACGCTTGCGAAAGTCCGGTACCAGCACCTCGATTTGAATGCCCGGGACCGCGGTGCGCACGGCCCGGATACAGGCGACGAAGTGACCGGCGCCGCCGTCTGCAAGATCATCGCGATCCACCGAGGTAATCACCACATAGGACAGCCCCATACGGGCGACGGCGTAGGCGACGCGCGACGGCTCTTCCGGGTCCAGGGGCAGAGGACGGCCGTGGGCGACGGCGCAGAACGGGCAGCGCCGCGTGCAGAGATCGCCCATGATCATGAAGGTGGCCGTGCCCTGCGCGTAGCACTCGCCGAGGTTCGGGCAGGCGGCCTCCTCGCAGACCGTGTGTAGCCGTTCGGCGCGCAGTATGGATTTGAGCCTAAGTACGCGCGCGTCGGTCGGTGCACGGGCACGGATCCACTCAGGCTTTCGCAGGCGCGGCGCGCTGTCTACGCCCAGCCTCAGCGGTGCGAGCTTGCGCGCAGCGCGTTGCTCGGAGGTGGGGGGCGGTGCATCGGCGCCATGCTCGCTCATGCCGCGTTACCGTGCCGGTGCTGCTCGCGCAAACACCGGGAGAGGTGTGACAAGACCATCGGGCGGAGCGTCTCCATATCGGATTGGATCCCCAGATCGCGGATCTGTGTCACGCGCAACGCCGCATCACCGCACGGGTTGATGCGCGAGTAGGGCTCGAGGTCCATCGCGACGTTGAGTGCCAGGCCGTGATAGCTGCAGCCGCGCCGCACGCGCAGTCCCAATGCCGCGAGCTTCGCCTGGCCCACATAGACGCCGGGCGCACCGCTGCGGCGCTGCGCCTGAACGCCGAAGTCGGCGCACAGATCGATGACCGCTTGCTCCAATGCATGCACCAGGCGTTTCACGCCCCAGCCGCGGCGAGCGAGATCGATGAGCACGTAGGTCACCAGTTGGCCCGGCCCGTGATAGGTCACTTGGCCGCCGCGGTCGCTGTACACCACGGGGATGAGGCCGGGGTTCAGCAGATGCTCCGGCTTGCCGCCAAGACCCAGGGTGAAGACCGGCGGATGTTCCAGCGCCCAGACCTCGTCCGCGCTGTGCGGCCCGCGCGCCGCCGTATAGCCCCGCATCCTGTGCCAGGTCTCGGTGTAATCGCAGAGACCGAATTGCCGCACCCTGAGGGTCTCGACGAGGGCGGCCGCCGGCATCACACGCTCACAGCGCCATGTACACGCGCTCATGTGCGCTCAGATCGCGATAGATAGCGTCGAGCTGCGCGCGGCTCTCGGCCAGGATGGTCACGGTTACGGAGACGTATTTACCGCCGCGGCTGAAGCGGGTAGCGACCGCCGCCTCGCCTAGATTCGGTGCATGTCGGCGTATGATCCCGGCCACCAGCCCATCGAAATCCTCGCCGGCAATCCCCATGGCCTTGATGGCAAATGGACAGGGAAACGACAGCAGGTCCTCGCGCTGGTCACGGAGCGGATCGAGCATGTCCTCAGGGCCGCCCCACTGACTTGATACCCAGCACGTCCTGCATGTCGAACAGCCCGTGCGGCTGCCGCATCAGCCAGTGCGCGGCACGCAAGGCGCCCAGCGCGAAGACCGTGCGGTGCGAGGCTTTATGGCTCAACTCGATACGCTCGCCGGGACCGGCAAACATCACCATGTGCTCGCCGACGATATCGCCGGCGCGCACGCTGGCGAAGCCGATGCTATGCGGCGGCCTGGGCCCGGTTTGGCCCTGCCGCGCGTAGATGGCACATTGGTCCAGTTCGTAGCCCAGCGCCTGGGCCACCACCTCGCCCATGCGCAGCGCGGTCCCGGAAGGGGCATCCGCCTTATGGCCGTGATGCGCCTCGATGACCTCCACGTCGTAATCGGGCCCCAGCACGCGCGCCGCGATCTCGAGGAGCTTGAAACAGAGATTGACCCCGACGCTCATATTGGGTGCCATCATGATCGCGCAGCGCCGGGCCGCAGCGGCGATCGCCTCGCGTCCATCCTGGCCGATGCCCGTGGTACCGATCACCATGCGCTTCCCGGACTCGGCGCCGATCGCGACATGCGCCAGAGTGGCCGCCGGGCTGCTAAAGTCGATCAACACGTCGAAGGCACCCAGGCAGGCGCGCAGATCGTCCCGGATCGGTATACCTAGTCCCTCGCCGCCGGCGAGCAGCCCCGCGTCGCTGCCGACACTCGCCGTAGCGGGTCTTTCGATAGCGGCGCCCAGCGCAAGTCCGGTATCGTTGCGCAATGCCTCGATGACGGCGCGGCCCATGCGGCCTGCGGCACCGGCCACCGCAACGCGGATCGGCGCGCTCACAATTTCATATCATCGAAGAAGCGCTTGACGCCATCCAGCCAGGAGCTCTCCTTCGGGCTGTGGCGGCCATCATTGGTCCTCATGGAGCGCTCCAGATCCCGCAACAGATCCTTTTGCTCACGGCTCAGATTCACCGGGGTCTCGATCGCCACCCGGCATAGGAGATCGCCGGTCTGATGGCCGCGCACCGAGCGCACGCCCTTGCCCTTGATGCGAAACATCCGGCCGGTCTGGGTCTCGGACGGGATCTTGAGCGTGACGCGCCCGTCCAAGGTCGGGACCTCCAGCTCGCCGCCCAACGCGGCGGTCACGAAGCCGATCGGTACCTCGCAATACAGATCCTCGTCCTCGCGGGCGAAGATCGGGTGTTTCTTGACGTGGATGTTGACATAGACGTCCCCTGCGGTGGCACCCTGGTCGCCGGCCTCGCCCTCGCCGGCCAGCCGGATGCGATCGCCGTCATCGACGCCTGCCGGGACCTTGACCGCCAGCGTCTTGGAGTCCCGCACGCGCCCCGCGCCGGAACAACTGGTGCACGGATCGCGGATGGTCTTGCCCGCGCCGCGGCAACGCGGGCAGGATTGTTGTATCGAGAAGAACCCCTGCTGCATGCGCACCTGGCCGGCCCCGCCGCAGGTCGTGCAGGTGACCGGGCTGGTGCCGGGCTTGGCGCCGCTACCGTTGCAAGGACGGCAGCGCACCAGCGTGGGGATGTGGATCTGTGCAGTATGCCCGAATACCGCCTGCTCCAAGGTCAATTCCAGATCGTAGGCTAGATCGGCACCGCGATGGGCGCGGCCGCCGCCGCGTGCGGCACCGAAGATGTCGCCGAATACGGTATCGAAGATGTCGCCGAATCCGCCCGCGCCGGCCGCGGCGCTCGGATCGACACCGGCGTGGCCGAATTGATCGTAGGCCGTGCGCTTGCGCGCATCGCTCAGCGTCTCGTAGGCCTGTTTGGATTCCTTGAATTGCTCCTCGGACCGCTTGTCGCCGGGGTTGCGGTCCGGATGGTATTTCATGGCCAGCCGCCGATAGGCCTTTTTCAGATCGGCCTCGGTGGCATTCCGCGCCACGCCCAGGACCTCGTAGTAATCGCGTTTGGCCATAGTTAACCCATTAACCGGTACGGGCCGCCGGACCCTCCCAAACTATTTTTTTCATACGCAACGTCTATGTCCCTTGGATGGGGAGGATACCATTGGTCACGGTGAGACGTGATCGGAGAATAGCGAGCCGGCACTGGATTCTAGGGATCCGAGTCGATGGGCGGGTTGAGCATTGCGGAGCGGCTTCAGATCCATGTGCTTGACGGGTACCAACCGGTGACCAATCATATCAACGGCCGCACCGCATTGTTCCAGTACGAGGTAGCCCAATAGCGGTTCATACCGTCCATCTTCGGGTTCCATCTCCAGGAACAGCACTTCATTGAAAATGCCCCGAAAACCCTCGACTTTGATTGAAACGGGGCCGCACACCACGCCTATTACGAGGGCCTGTGTCGCGGTTTCCAGTTGCACCGAGGACTCGGCTCCAAAATCCCCGAGCCGAGCCTTCCAGGCCAACGGCAGGGTCAGGTAGCTCGCGCCCGTGTCCACGAGCGCATCGCACTTCAATGCGTGCTCAGGCCGGAGCGCATTGGCAATATCAACGGTAGCCACAATCCTTCCCACGGGGCTTCAAATCCCTCGCCGATCCCCGCAGCACCAGGGGCTATGCAACAGACCTCCAACAACCCCCTGCCGGTCCGAAGCATTGCGCGGTACAACGTTTACTCGCATCAGAAATCGTAAACGAAAACTCGACCAATGGCTCCAGGGGCCTGCAATCGATCCCGCTGTGCGCTAATAAAAGCAAACACCGCGCGCCCACGGGGATGCGCGGCCTCCTAACCCTGCATAGCTTGGCGCGTCAGCCGCCTACTTCTTCTCCTTGACCTCCTCGAAATCGGCATCGACGATGTTCTCGTCGCGCCCCTTGCCGTTACCGCCGTGTGCCGTATGCGTTTCGCCCGGCGAGCCCTGCGCCTGACCTTCTTGTTCGGCGGCTTCCTTGTAAGCGCGCTCGGCAAGCTTGGCCGCGACCTCGCCCAGGCGCTCCGTCTTGGTCTCGATACCGGCTTTATCATCGGATTTCAAGACCTGTTTGAGGTCCTCTACGGCAGCCTCGATCGCCTTGCGTTCCTCGGCGGAGACCTTGTCGCCCAGATCGCGCAAGGCCTTCTCCGTCCCATGTACCAGGTTGTCGGCCTGATTGCGCGCAGTCACCAGTTCGTGGAAACGCCGATCGTCGTCACGATGCGCCTCGGCATCTCTGACCATCTTCTGAATCTCGTCATCGGAAAGGCCGCTGGAGGCCTTGATCACGATCGACTGCTTCTTTCCGGTGGCCTTGTCGCGCGCCGAAACGTTCATGATGCCGTTGGCGTCGATGTCGAAGATCACCTCGATCTGCGGCACACCGCGCGGGGCCGGCGGGATGTCGGCGAGATCGAAGCGCCCCAGGGACTTGTTGGCCGATGCGACCTCGCGCTCGCCCTGTAACACGTGCACGGTGACTGCGGTCTGACGGTCCTCGGCCGTGGAGAACACCTGGGTCGCCTTGGTCGGGATAGTGGTGTTCTTTTCGATAAGCTTGGTCATGACTCCGCCCAGCGTCTCGATGCCGAGGGACAGCGGCGTCACGTCCAGCAGCAGCACGTCCTTGACCTCGCCGCCCAGCACGCCGGCCTGGATAGCGGCACCGACCGCCACCGCCTCGTCGGGATTCACGTCCTTGCGCGGCTCGCGTCCGAACAGGGACTTCACCACTTCCTGGACCTTAGGCATGCGAGTCTGGCCGCCCACCAGGATCACCTCGCCGATGTCCGAGGGCTGTAGCCCGGAGTCCTTCAAAGCGGTCTTGCAGGGCTCGACGGTGCGCATGATGATGTCCTCGACCAGCGACTCCAGCTTGGCGCGCGTGAGCTTCACGTTGAGATGTTTGGGACCGCTCGCGTCGGCCGTGATGTAGGGCAGATTGATGTCGGTCTGCTGGCTGGAGGAGAGCTCGATCTTGGCCTTCTCCGCGGTCTCCTTGAGCCGCTGCAAGGCCAGCGGATCACTGCGCAGATCGACGCCCTGCTCCTTTTTGAACTCGTCGGCGACGTAGTCGATGATGCGCCGGTCGAAATCCTCCCCGCCCAGAAACGTATCGCCGTTGGTGGACAGGACCTCGAATTGGTGCTCGCCATCGACTTCGGCGATCTCGATGATGGAGATATCGAAGGTACCGCCGCCCAGGTCATAAACCGCGATCTTGGCGTCGCCGCGCTTCTTATCCATGCCGTAGGCCAGGGCCGCGGCGGTCGGCTCGTTGATGATGCGTTTGACCTCCAGGCCGGCGATACGCCCGGCGTCCTTGGTCGCCTGGCGCTGCGAGTCATTGAAATAGGCCGGCACCGTGATGACCGCCTCGCGGACCTCCTCACCGAGATAGTCCTCGGCGGTCTTCTTCATCTTCATGAGCACGCGCGCCGATACCTCGGGGGGCGCCATCTTCTTGCCGTTGGCCTCGACCCAGGCGTCGCCATTCTCGGCCCGGACGATCTTGTAGGAAACCAGAGAGGAATCGCGCTTCACCACGTCATCGGCATAGCGCCGGCCGATCAGTCGCTTGACCGCGAACAAGGTGTTGTGCGGATTGGTGACCGCTTGGCGCTTCGCCGATTGGCCGACCAGCACCTCGCCCTCGCTGCTGTAGGCGACGATCGAGGGCGTGGTACGCCCGCCCTCGCTGTTTTCGATGACCTTAGGCTTACCGCCCTCCAGGACCGCGACGCAGGAATTGGTCGTGCCGAGGTCGATTCCGATGATCTTTCCCATGCGCTTTATCTCCGGTCTATGTGATGTGGAATGCCGTGGCTGGTATATGGGGCCGTACGCCGTCGCTTCAAGCCGCGGGCGGGGCCTCCGACGCCGCTTGCTTGGAGACGATGACCGTGGCCGGACGCAGCAGGCGATCGTTCAACAGATAGCCCTTCTGAACTACGCTGAGGACCGTGCCGGGCTCGGACTCTTTCGACTCCTGCAGGGTCATGGCCTGATGCAGCTCCGGATTGAAGCGGGTGCCGGTCGGGACCACGGCCTTGACGCCATGCCGCTCCAAGACCGTCTCCCACATCTTGAGGGTCAGGTCCAGGCCCTCGCGTAAGGCGTTGAGATCGGCGCTCTGGTCTACGGCGGCGCGACCCAGGTCCAGGCTATCCTTGACCGGCAGGAGGTCGCCGACCAAGCGCTCCAGGGCATATTTCTGGGCATTGGCGACCTCCCTGGCGGAGCGCTTGACAATGTTGTCGATCTCGGCGCGGGCGCGCAGCAGGTCATTCCAATATTGATAGGCCTTGGCCTCTGCCTCCAGCAGTTGTTGCTCCAGGGACTCGATGCTGGGCGCCGGCAGCTCTGCCGCAACCGATCCGCCCTCTGCCTCCGCACCGGGGACCGCCTCCGGGGCCTCGATCCCGCCGTTACCCGTAGATTTTTCTTCGCTCAAATAGACCTCCCTGCCGGCCCGCTAAGTCACGCCGGCATTGTCGATGACCGGCCCCGGATCGGGGCTCAGTGCCGGGAATTCAAGGCCATGCCCAGGAGCTTGGCGGTCAGGTCCACGATGGGGATGACGCGCTCGTACTGCATGCGGGTAGGACCGATGATCCCGAGCACGCCCAGGACCCGGCCGCCAGCGGCATAGGTCGAGGTGACCAGGCTGCAATCGTCGAGGATTTCACATCCGGATTCTTCGCCGATGAAGACCTGGATGCCCTGGGCAATCAGCGCTTGATCGAGCAGGTTCAAGATCTCGCATTTCTGATTGAAGGCCTCGAAGAGCTGGCGGAGTTTATCGATGTCGGCCCAGGCGTCGATGCCCATGAGATTGGTCTGGCCGGTCCACACGTAGCCCGACTCGCTAGCCGGGACATCCAGGGCCTTGTGACCCATATCGACCACCGCCTGCATCATGCGGTTCATCTCCTCGCGCGTCGAGCTCATCTCCGCCAGCAGCAGTTCGCGCACCTCGCTGATGGCGCGGCCCACGAAGGCCTGGCTCAGATAATTACCGGCCTGTTGCAGCTCGGAAGGCGAATATTGGCGCTCGGTGTGGATAACGCGGTTGTGGACCTCGTTATCATTCAGCACCAGGATGGCGAGTACCCGGTTCTCCGAAAGGCCGAGAAACTCCACCTGCCGGAGGTTGCGCTGCTCGCTGCGCGGCAACATCACCACGCTGGCCAACCGCGTAACCTCGGACAGCAGCGCGGAGGTCTTCTCCAGCAGCCTCGGGATGCCCTCCTCGGTGCTCAGGTCCTTCTGCACCCGCTCAACCTCGCTGGCCGAGATCTCCTGTACCGTCAGCAGGCTGTCGATAAACAGCCGATAGCCGCGCGCCGTGGGCACCCGCCCGGCCGAGGTATGCGGAGAGCGGATGAGCCCCAGGTCCTCCAGGTCCGCCATGATGTTGCGGATCGTGGCGGGGCTGACGTCCAGAGCCGTATCGCGGGCCAAGGCCCGAGAGCCGACCGGGTAGCCCTCGCCGATATAGCGTTCGACGAGCAGCTTGAAGACCTGCAAGGCCCGGCCGGAGAGCGAATAATCCTTGGAAGGAGTCGGCATACGTGCTTAAAGACTGGCATATCATATACCAGGAATTGCCCGAGCCGGGAACGGCCAAGGGCGGAGGATAGTTCGCGCGCGAGAAAACGCTATCTCGCGTCTCCTGGTCTCTAGCAGCCTGTCGGACTTAGCGTGGAACTTTTCATGGGCGAGGCGATCGGATCGGTAAGGGTTTCCCTGAGAGAGCGAACATGAGCCATTTCCGGCACTGTGATCGAGAAACACCGTACCTGCTGCCGCCGTCGATTGAAGACGCTTGATGCGGTACGCGGAGAGTGGTCGTTGGTGACCATGGCTTGGAACATCCGTCGAATGGCGGTGCTGAAAGGGTTGAAAACCGCGTAGGGATCGATCCGATAATCATCATTTCACTGCCTCTATCGCATCAACAACCACTCGATCGACGCTTTTCGTGCTCAATACCTGCGCTACCTCTTTATCGTTCAACCTGAGTCCGACAGGCTGCTAGACTGCGGCGCTCGCGAGAGTAGCCCTTTCCCCTACCATGCGGACCGCCATGCAGCCTGAATCCCGTCTCCACCGCCCGCACCCCACCCGATAATGAAGGCCTCATCGTGGATCGCGCCCATAGTACTGGTGCTTTTTTCCTCAAGCCTGGCGGGCCTCTGGTGGCTGACCCAACCGGACCCGCACCCTGCCCCCGGTCCGGGTGATGGGCTGGCGATTCCGCCCAGCCCGGTGCTGGTGGCCCCGGTGAGGCAAGCACCGGCGCGCGAGAGCCTGGAGGCCATCGGGAGCCTGCGCGCCAACGAGTCGGTGGTCTTGCGACCCGAGCTTGCGGGGCGCATCGCCGGTCTGCATTTCGACGAAGGCCGGGCGGTGGCGCAGGGCGCGACGCTCGTTACCTTGGATGCCTCGGAGCACAAGGCCGAGCTGGCGCAGCGCGAGGCGGCGGTGACGCTGTGGACTCTCAAGGCCAAGCGGGCGCGCGACCTGCTCGGCAAGCGGGTGATGAGCGCGCAGGAGTCGGACGAGATCGAGGCGGCGCTCAAGGAGGCGCGGGCCGGGATGGCGGTGGCTCGCGCGCGGCTGGAGAAGACCACTTTACGGGCGCCGTTTCATGGACTGCTGGGGCTTCGCCGCGTGAGCCCCGGTGATTACGTCGAGGCCGGACAAGACCTGGTCAATCTGGAGGACATTGATCCGATCAAGGTCGATCTGGCCCTGCCGGAGCGCTACGCGGGGCGCCTGCAATCTGACCAAGACATCAGTATTACCGTCGATGCCTATCCCAACGAGACCTTCCGTGGAAGCGTGTATGCCGTAAACCCCAGGCTCGACGCGGCTACGCGCAGCTTGGCGCTACGCGCCACCATCGACAACCCCGGGGGCCGCTTGCGTCCGGGTATGTTCGTGCGCGCGCGGGTGGAGGTGGCGGTCAAGGACGACGCCCTGTGGGTCCCCGAACAGGCGCTGGTGCCGCTGGGCAAGACCCAGAACGTCTACCGCATCGAGTCCGGCAAGGCACGCCTGACCGAGGTCGCGATCGGGCTGCGGGTGCCGGGCGAGGTCGAGATCACCCGCGGCTTGAAGGCCGAAGACGTAGTGGTCACAGAAGGCCAGACGCGCTTGCGCGACGGGGCCGTGGTGCGGGTGATGGATGGCGCCGCGGCGCCCAAGACTTGATCGCATCCCCCGGATGGCCGCATGACCCTCTCGGACCTCTGCATCCGGCGCCCGGTGTTTGCCACCGTCATGAGCCTGATCGTGGTGTTGCTCGGCATCATGGCCTACGCACGCCTGCCTGTGCGCGAGTACCCGAATATCGATGCGCCGGTGGTGTCGGTGCGCAGCGTGTACCGCGGCGCCTCCAGCGAGGTGGTCGAGAGCCAGGTCACTCAACCGCTGGAGGACTCGTTGGCCGGCATCGAGGGCATCAAGACCATGAGGTCGGTGAGCCGCGAGGAGGTGAGCCAGATCACCATCACCTTCTATCTGGAGCGCGATCCCGATGCCGCCGCCTCGGACGTGCGCGACCGCGTGGCCCGGGTGCGCGGGGCGCTGCCGCGCGAGGCCGAAGAGCCCATCATCAGCAAGGTCGAGGCGGACGCCAGCGCCATCATCTGGCTGGGGTTTTTCAGCGATCGGCATACGCCCCTCGAGATCACCGACTTCGCGGATCGTTACGTGCGCGATCGGCTGCAATCCCTGAACGGCGTCGCCAGCATCATCATCGGCGGCGAACGCCGCTACGCCATGCGCATCTGGCTGGATCGCGCACGGCTCGCCGCCTATGGCCTGACGCCGCAGGACGTGGAGGAGGCCTTGCTCACGCGCAACGTCGAGATCCCGGCCGGCCGCATCGAAAGCAGCGAGCGCGAGTTGACGGTGTTGGCCGAGACCGATCTGCGTAGCGCCGAGGAGTTCAACGCGCTGATCATCCGGGACTCGGACGGAGTTCCGGTCCGCCTGCGCGACCTGGGGCGCGCCGAATTGGGCGCGGAGGACGAGCGCAACGCCGTACGGGTCAACGGCAAGCCCGCGGTCGGGTTGGGGGTGGTCAAGCAAGCGACCGCCAATACCCTGGAGGTGGCACGGCAGGTCCGGGCCGAGATCCCCGCTATCGAGTCGAGCCTGCCGCCCGGCATGGAACTGCGTATCGCCTTCGATAGCTCGCGGTTCATCGAGCGCTCGATCGCCGAGGTGTTCAAGACCCTGTGGGAGGCCCTGGCGCTGGTCATGCTGGTCACCTTCGCGTTCCTGCGCTCACTGCGCGCCACGTTGATCCCCTTCGTAGCGATCCCGGTGTCGCTGATCGGGGCCTTCATCTTCATTTACGCACTGGGTTTCACGGTCAACGTGCTGACCCTGCTGGCCCTGGTGCTCGCGATCGGGCTGGTGGTCGACGACGCCATCGTCGTGTTGGAGAACATCTATCGGCGCATCGAACGGGGCCTGCGGCCCATGCCGGCGGCGCTGGAAGGCAGCCGCGAGATCGCCTTCGCGGTCGTCGCCATGACCTTGACGCTGGCGACCGTGTTCGCGCCGCTCGCCTATCTGAGCGGCAATACCGGCCGGCTGTTCGGCGAGTTCGCACTGGCGGTATCGTCAGCGGTTCTGGTATCCGGATTCGTCGCCCTGACCTTGACGCCCATGATGTGTGCCAAGGTCCTGACCACCGGCCGTCATGGCCGGGTCTACACGAGGACCGAGGGCTTGAGCCGGTGGCTGATCGCCGGCTATCGCCGGGCGCTCGCCGCGGCCTTGGACCTACGCTGGCTTATCGTGTTGCTGGGCCTGGCGGTCGCGGGACTGAGCTACGGGACCTTCCTCAGTCTCAAATCCGAGCTGGCGCCGGTCGAGGACCGGGCCACCATCATCGGCGTCATCAACGCGCCGGACGGTGCCACCATGCGCTACACCGATCGCTATGCGCGCCGGATCGAGGCCATGCTTGCGCGCATCCCCGAGGTCTACGGCTATTTCATGGTCGTCGCGCCCGGGATCGACCGGCCGAATCCGGTCAATCTCGCACTCACCTTCATCAGCTTGAAGCCCTGGGAGCAGCGTCACCGTACGCAGATGGACGTCACCAATGAACTGTTGCCGCGCCTCATGGACCTGCCGGGCGTCATGGCCTTCGCCAACAACCCGGCCTCGCTGGGCGGGGGCGGGTTTCGCAGCCAGCCGGTGCAGCTCGTCGTACAAGGCAACTCCTATCCCGAGTTGCAGGACTACATCGATCGGCTGATGGAACAGGCCAGGCGTTATCCCGGCTTGGTCAACTTGGATACCGATCTGAAGCTCAACAAGCCGCAGTTGCGCGTCAGCGTGGACCGAGACAAGGCCGCGGATCTCGGCGTGGAGGTGGCGGACATCGGCCACACCCTGGAAACCCTGCTGGGCGGGCGGCAGGTCACGCGCTTCAAGCGCCAGGGCGAACAATATGACGTCATCGTGAAGCTCGAGGACAGCGCCAGGCGCACGCCCGCGGACCTCACCTCGATCTATCTGCGCGGGGCCGGAAACACGCTGGTTCAACTCGACAACCTGGCGCGCGTGCAAGAGACCGTCGCACCCAAGGAACTGAACCACTTCAATCGGCTGCGCGCCGCCATCTTGAGTGCCAGCCTGGCCCCTGGCCAGAGCCTGGGCGAGGCCATCGCCTTTCTGGAGTCGACCGCGGCCAAGGTCTTGCCGCCCGCGGCGCGTATCGACTTCGAAGGCCAGTCGCGCGAGTTTCGCGAATCGGGCCGAGGGCTGTATCTGACCTTCGCCTTGGCCCTGGTGTTCATCTATCTGGTGCTGGCCGCGCAATTCGAGAGCTTCATCGATCCCCTCATCATCCTGCTCACCGTACCGCTGGCCGTCACCGGGGCGCTCGCGGCCTTGAAGCTTTCCGGCAACACGCTAAACGTCTACAGCCAGATCGGCTTGGTCATGCTGGTCGGGCTCATCACCAAGAACGGGATCCTGATCGTGGAGTTCGCCAACCGACTCCAACGTTCGGGACAGGGCCTGCGCGAGGCCGTCATCGAGGCCGCAGGGCTCAGGCTACGGCCCATCCTCATGACCACCGCGGCGATGGTCTTGGGCGCGCTGCCGCTCGCCCTGGCCGCCGGGGCCGGGGCCGAGAGCCGCGAGCCCATCGGCTGGGTGATCGTCGGGGGCCTCGCCTTCGGTACGCTGCTGACGCTGTTCGTCATCCCCAGCGTCTATACCCTGCTGGGGCGGAAACCCCAGTCGCCGACCCCCGCGTGAGCCGGAACCCTCCGGCGACGGCTATGCCTAGGCTTGCAGACAAGGGATACCACCCTTGGGTGTCGTCATTCCTGCCTCCCCCGTAAGAGTCCGCGTGGGGTCTGGCGGCCGGAACGGTTCAGTGTCCATTCAGTGTACCCGCGCTAGGCTGTGCACCATTCAATGAGGATTGGTATCCAAAGAGTAGGAGGGTCATCAAATGAAACAGTCGATTCTGAAGAGCGCCTCGATAGTGGCGTTGGTTTTTGGCTTGGCCGTCCTCACCCCGGAGTCCGCCTATGCCTGGCGTGGTGGTCACGGTTGGCGAGGATATGGCGGCCATCACCACCATCGCCAATACCAGTATGGACCGCGTTATTACCAGCCGCGGCGGGTGTATTATCACCATTATTATGGTGGACCTCGTTATTACCCACCGCAGCCCAGGTACACTCGCGAGGTCCATAACTACTATTACGGCGACTACCCGCGCGGTGGGTATTACGGGGGCGGTTACGGCTATCGGCCCTATGACTACGGCTATCGCCCCTATGGCTATGGCTACGACCGTGGTGGCTATGGCTACGACCGTAGACATTCGGTGCTACCGGTGTTGTTCGGCGGCGTGATCGGTGGCGTATTGGGTAACCAGCTCGGTTATGGCGATCCCCTGTACACCGGCGTTGGGGCGGTGGCCGGGAGCGTCCTAGGCCACGAACTCTCGGATTAATCAGGATAGAGTGACGGCCAGGGACGGCCAGGGACGGCCTATTTCCGACCGGAATCCCCTCCCCCAGCGGCGGCTACGGTGGGAGCTATTTGGATTTTGCCTCGCACCTCCCCCGTCGGGGGGTCGCGCGGAATACCCAATCAGGGCATCATAAAGCCGCGTCCCAGGTCATAGAGCGGTGCAATCAGCAGCATCAGGCCGAGCTGCAAGAGTATGAGCACGGCGATAGGCGACAGGTCGAGGCCGCCGAGCGGCGGGATCAGCCTGCGCGCCGGCTTCAAGAGCGGTTCGGACAGGCTGTCGACGACCGAGGTCAGCGCGTTATACGAGCCCGGCGCGATCCAGCTGAGCAGTGCGCGCACGAACACGGCGACCAGAAACACGTAGACGACCAGACGCACACCCTCGGCAATCGATAACACCATAAGACCGGGGAAGGAGATGGCGTAGCCGGCGATCGAGTAGATCAACCATAGCTCGATGAATTGCAGCACCAGGATCAACAGCACGGCCGCCAGATCCACCCCTCCCAGTCCCGGCACCCACTGCCGCAAGAGCCGCAGCACCGGATTCGTGGCTGCGACGACAAACTGCGAGATTGGGTTATAGAAATTCGCGCGCACCGTCTGCAACAGGAAGCGCAACATGACCGCGAGGATGTAGAGATCGAAGAGGGTCTTGATGAGGAAGGTACCGGCATTGGTAAAGTAAGGTCCGCCCATGTCACACCTCTCCAAATAATTTAGCGAGCTCCGTAGAACGTCGCGCGGCAGCCGCGATGGCCTGGCGGACACTCTCCTCCATCCCGGCATCCTGCAGACACTGGATGGCCCGCTCCGTGGTGCCCCCCGGAGAGGTCACCTGGGCGCGCAGCGTGGCGGCGTCGGCACTGCTCTCTAACACCATCTTCGCGGCACCGAAGGCGGTTTGCAGTGTCAGCAGGCGCGCGCACTCGCGCGTCAGCCCCAGCTCGACGGCGACCTTTTCCATTAGTTCTATGAGCAGGAAGAAATAGGCAGGTCCACTCCCGGACACCGCCGTGACCACATCCAACAAACCCTCCTCGCCCACCCAGACGGTGAGCCCGACGGCGCGCAGGATGGATTCCGCCGCCTCGCGCTCCGCCGCGGGTACCGCAGGATCGGCGTAAAGGGCGCTGGCCCCGCTCCCGACCAGCGCCGGGGTATTCGGCATCGCCCGTACCACCGTGCAGTCCTCCCCCAGCCAGCGCTTGAGCGCCGAGCAGGTAATCCCTGCGGCGATACTGAGCACCAGCGGACGCTCGTGCTCAAGGCTAGGCGCCAAATCAACGGCGACCTCGCGCATGACCTGCGGTTTGACCGCCAACACGACGACTCGCGCGTCGCTGACGGCTTGATGATTGTCCGCAAAGGTCTTGACCGGGCAGCGCTCGGATAAGTACCGAAGCTGGGCCGGTAGCGGATCGGCGGCCCGCAACTGCGCCGGGGGATAGCCATCCTTCACCAGTCCGGCGATCAGGCATCGCGCCATGTTGCCGCAACCGATAAACGCGATCGTCTTAGATCTCACGGGGATTAGTCCTTGTAGTCGAATGGGCAGTCTACCAACTTGCCGCTGGTCGGTCATGGGGGTCTGGGGCCGAACAAGGCGGTCCCGATCCGGACCAGGGTAGCGCCTTCGGCGATCGCCGCCTCGAGGTCATCCGAGGTCCCGATCGACAGCGTGTCCAAACCGAGCCCCTGGGCATTCAGGCCCTGAATGGCCTCCATGAGCGGCGCAAACGCGGCGCGCTGGCGTGCCGGATCGGGCTCCGGGGGCGGCAAAGCCATCAAGCCCCGCAGCATCAGCCTGGGATAGTCCATGACCCGCTGCACCAACCCCGGCAGGACATCCAGGGCCACCCCCCCTTTGCTCACCTCGCCACTCACATTGACCTGGATACAGACATTCAAGCGCGGGAGAAAATCGGCACGCCCCGCATTCAGGCGCTCGGCCACCCGCTCGCGGTCCACGGTATGGACCCAGGCGAAATTCGAGGCGATGTCCTCGGCCTTGTTGGTTTGTACCCTGCCGATGAAATGCCATTCGAGTAAATAACCCGAGAGCAGGCGGATCTTGGGTAGGGCCTCTTGCAGGTAGTTCTCGCCGAAGGCGCGCTGGCCGCCCGCGGCCAGCTCCAGAATCGCGTCGGGCGTCCGGGCCTTGCTGACCGCGACCAGCGCCACCGACCCCGGGTCGCGCCCGGCGGTACGAGCGGCGTTACGAATGCGCTCGCGGACCGGGTCTAGGCCGAATATCGCCATGGGATTATTGGTAGCGGCAATGGAACATTGCGCCGGCAGGCACGCCGGCTTGCAGCGCGCGCCTTACGGGGCTACCGTGGCAACGCGCCCACGCCATCATTCAAAGAAACGCCGTACACGGCCGATACACCGGGCATTCCCGCGGTCCGAGGGCGTTGCCGAGCAGGTTAGAGTGGGCGGCAATACTTTTCAAGCAATATCAGCGACGGGGGGATCAACATGGATATCGGTGAGCTATTAGCATTTTCGGTCAAGAACGGCGCTTCCGATCTGCACTTATCGGCGGGGCTGCCGCCTATGATTCGCGTCGACGGCGACGTGCGCCGCATCAATGTACCGCCCATGGAGCACAAGGAGGTCCACGCGCTCGTCTACGACATCATGAACGACAAGCAGCGCAAGGACTACGAGGAGTTCCTGGAGTGCGATTTTTCGTTTGAAATTCCAGGCCTAGCGCGTTTCCGCGTCAACGCCTTCAACCAGAACCGCGGCGCCGGCGCCGTATTTCGTACCATTCACTCCGATATCCTATCCCTGGAGGACCTCAAAGCACCCAAGATCTTCAAGGAGATAGCCGATTACCCGCGGGGCGTGGTGCTGGTCACCGGGCCGACCGGCTCGGGCAAATCGACGACCCTGGCGGCCATGGTCAATCATATCAACGAGTCGGAGTACGGCCATATCCTCACCATCGAAGACCCCATCGAGTTCGTACACGCGAGCAAGAAATGCCTGATCAATCAGCGCGAGGTGCACCGGGACACGCTGGGTTTCAACGAGTCACTGCGCTCCGCTCTACGCGAGGACCCGGACGTGATCCTGGTCGGTGAGAAGCGCGACCTGGAGACCATCCGCCTCGCGTTGACCGCGGCAGAGACCGGCCATCTGGTATTCGGAACACTGCACACGAGCTCGGCCGCCAAGACCATGGACCGCGTGGTCGATGTCTTCCCCGCGGCCGAGAAAGACATGATCCGCGCCATGCTCTCCGAGTCCCTGCGCGCGGTCATCTCGCAGACCCTGCTCAAGAAGGTCGGCGGGGGTCGGGTCGCGGCGCATGAGATCATGATCGGGACCCCTGCCATCCGCAATCTGATCCGCGAGAACAAGGTCGCCCAGATGTATTCGGCGATTCAGACCGGGGCGCAATATGGGATGCAGACCCTCGATCAAAACCTGCAAGAGTTGGTCAAGCGCAACGTCGTCACCCGTAATGACGCGCGCGTGATTGCCGTCAACAAGGAGCTTTTCTGATCTCTCGGTGATGCGCATGCCGGATCGGACGGCAATCCCTCACCTCAGCCCATCCACCATCTTTCTGTCCAGACTGGAGAGCGTATATGGAGCGTGAACAAGCGATTAAATACATGCGAGACCTGTTGAAGGTCCTGTCGGAAAAGAGAGGCTCCGACCTCTTCATTACCGTGGACTTTCCGCCCGCCGTCAAGATCGACGGCAAGGTGGTGCCGGTCTCCAAGACCAAGCTGACCCCGGACAACACCAAGGCCCTGACCTATGCCGTCATGAATGACCGGCAGATCAAGGAATTCGAGGCCACCAAGGAATGCAACTTCGCCATTGCGCCCGCGGGTATCGGTCGCTTCCGCTGCAACGCCTTCGTGCGCATGAGTTATACCGGCATGGTGCTGCGGGTGATCGAGACCGAGGTCCCGACCATCGACAAGTTGGGGCTGCCGCAGAGCTTGAAGGACATCGTCATGAGCAAGCGCGGGCTGGTGATCATGGTCGGTGCTACCGGTTCCGGCAAGTCCACTTCGCTCGCGGCTATGGTGGATCATCGCAACGAGAACAGCTACGGGCACATCATTACCATCGAGGACCCGATCGAGTTCGTCCACCAGCACAAGAACTGCGTCATCACCCAGCGCGAGGTCGGGGTCGATACCGATGACTGGGACATCGCGCTCAAGAACAGCCTGCGCCAGGCCCCGGACGTGATACTCCTCGGCGAGATCCGCGACCGGCGTACCATGGATTTCGGCATCGCGTTTGCCGAGACCGGCCACCTGGCGATGGCGACGCTGCACGCCAATAACTCCAATCAGGCGCTGGACCGCATCATCAACTTCTTTCCCGAAGAGCGCCGGCAGCAGCTCTTCATGGACCTGTCGCTCAATCTCAAGGGCATCATCTCGCAGCGTCTGTTGCGGCGCCGCTCCGGGGAAGGGCGGGTAGCGGCGATCGAGATCATGCTCAACTCCCCGCTCATCGCCGATCTCGTACGCAAGGGCCACGTGCACGAGATCAAGGAGGTCATGCAGCGCTCCAACGAGCTCGGCATGAAGACCTTCGATCAGGCGCTATTCGACCTGCACGAGGCCGATCTCGTCACCTACGACGAAGCCCTGCGCAACGCCGATTCGATCAACGAATTGAGATTGCGCATCAAGCTCGAGGGCAAGGCCAGCCGCGGTACGGACCGGCTCGCGGCCTTGGGGAACATCAACCTGGTCGACGACGAGCGGCAAAAAGCCGCCTTTATTCGCTAGGACGCGTACCTATGGAATCGACAGCTAGAATCATCAACGACGACGACCAGGGGATCCCCGCCTCGCGTCTCGACATCACGCCGTACCTGAAGCTGCTGGTGGACAAGCACGGCGCCGATCTTCATTTCACCTCCGGTGCCCCCGTCAAGCTCAACGTGGAGGGCGTCTTGAATTCCGTCGGCAAGACCCCCCTGTCGCCGGAGATGACCAAGGCGGCCGCCTATGGGATCATGAGCACGCAGCAGATCGCCGCGTTCGAGGCCAACTGGGAGGCCGATTTCGCCATCGCCCTGTCCGACAAATCCGCGCGCTTTCGCGTCAATGTGTTCCGGCAACGAGGCGATGTCGCGATGGTATTACGCCGTATCCCTGCCGATATCCCGACCATTGACGCGTTGGGTCTGCCCATGATCTTGAAGGAGATCGTCCTGCACAAACGCGGCCTCATCCTCATGGTCGGGGCCACGGGCTCGGGTAAATCGACGACCCTGGCGGCGATGATGCATCATCGCAATCAGAGCGGGCCTGGGCATATACTCACGATAGAGGACCCGGTCGAATTCTCCCACCCCAACCTCAAGTGCATCATAAATCAGCGCGAGGTCGGCATCGACACCAAGTCCTACCGGGCGGCCCTGCGTGCCGCCATGCGCGAGGCCCCGGACGTGATCCAAATCGGCGAGGCACGCGACCGCGAGACCATGGAAGCGGCACTGGAGCTGTGCAACACCGGCCACCTGTGCCTATCTACGCTGCACGCCAACAACGCCGCGCAAGCGATGGAACGCATCATCAACCTGTTCCCGCAGGACGTCCGAAAACAGCTCTTGCTGGACCTCTCTATCAATGTTCGGGCCATCGTCTCCCAGCGACTGGTGCACGGGATCGACACCAAACGCTGCGCCGCGATCGAGATCATGATCAGCACCCCGCATATCGCCGAACTCATCTTGAAGGGCGAGATCGACCGCATCAAAGAGGCGATGGATGGCAGCGGGATGAAGGGTATGCAGAGCTTCGACACGGCCCTTTACGAACTCTTCAAGGAAGGCCGCATCACCCTCGAGGAGGCCCTCCGTAACGCCGACTCGCGGACCAATCTGGAGGCCAAGATCCATTTTTCCTAAGAGCACGGCGTACGCCGCCTTGCAAACCACATCGTGCGCAACTGTTTTCGGAAAAATCAGTCGGCACCCCATCCACCACGCTCCGTCGTTCCCGCATAGGACATCGTGCGTTCCTCATGGCGTGCTAACCGTCGCGAGATCGCCCTTCTCTTCCAGCCAGTAACGCCGGTCGGCAGCGCGCTTCTTCCCGAGCAGCATATCCATTAGGGTATCGGCCTCCTGGCCGTCGCCGAGCGTGAGCTGTACCAGGCGGCGGGTCTCGGGGGCCATGGTGGTCTCGCGCAACTGCAGGGGGTTCATCTCGCCCAGGCCCTTGAAACGCACGACGTTGACCTTGCCTTTGAGCTTCTCGGCGGCGATGCGGTCGAGGATCCCTTGTCGCTCGTCCTCGTCGAGGGCATAAAACACCTCCTTGCCGATGTCGATGCGATACAGCGGCGGCATAGCGAGGTAGACGTGGCCGGCACGCGCCACGGGGCGGAAATGGCGCACGAAGAGCGCGCACAACAGGGTCGCGATATGCAGGCCATCGGAGTCGGCGTCGGCGAGGATACACACCTTGCCGTAGCGCAATCCATCGAGATTGCCGGAGTTGGGATCGACGCCGATGGCGACCGCGATGTCGTGCACCTCCTGCGAGACCAGCACCTCGCCCGATTCCAGCTCCCAGGTATTCAAGATCTTGCCGCGCAAGGGCATCACCGCCTGGAACTCCTTGTCGCGCGCCTGCTTGGCCGAGCCGCCCGCGGAATCGCCCTCGACCAGAAACAACTCGGTGCGGCGCAGGTCCTGCGCCGTACAATCGGCGAGCTTCCCCGGCAATGCCGGGCCGCTGCCGATCTTCTTGCGCACCACCTGCTTTTCCGACTTGAGGCGACGCTGGGCGTTGGCGATCGCGAGCTCGGCGATGCGCTCGCCGCTCTCCACGTGTTGATGCAGCCAGTGGCTGAAACCGTCCCGCACCACGCCCGAGACGAAGGCTGCACAGGCACGCGAGGTGAGGCGCTCCTTGGTCTGGCCCGAGAACTGCGGGTCCTCGAGCTTGACGGACAGGACATAAGAACAGCCCTCCCAGACGTCCTCCGGCGCGAGCTTGACGCCGCGCGGCAGCAGATTGCGCAGCTCGCAGAACTCGCGCAGGGCCTCGGCCAGCCCCAGGCGCAGCCCGTTGACGTGCGTGCCGCCCTGCACCGTGGGTACCAGATTGACGTAGCTCTCGGCGATGCCCTCGCCGCCCTCGACCACCCACTGCAAGGCCCACTCGGCGATCTCATGCGTCGCTTCCATGGTCCCGGCAAAGGGCTGCTTGGGGACCAGTTCCCGTCCCGCCAGGGTCTCGCTGAGATAGCCGCTCAAGCCCTCTCGATAGCACCAGTCCTCTTGCTCATTGCCTTCCTCACCGAACAGGCGCACGGTCAAGCCGGGGCAGAGCACGGCCTTGGCCTTCAACACGTGTCTCAGGCGCGGCAGTGCGATCTTGACCGTATCGAAATACCGGGCGTCCGGCCAGAAGCGGATACGGGTGCCGGTATTTTGTTTTCCGACGCTACCCACCACTTGCAACTCGGTCTTCTTGTCGCCGCCCTCGAAGACCATGTTGTGCTCGCGGCCCTCGCGCTTGACCCACAGCTCGAGGCGACCGGACAGGGCGTTCACCACCGACACGCCCACGCCGTGCAAGCCGCCGGCGTAGCGGTAGTTCTTGCGCGAGAACTTACCGCCGGCGTGAAGCCGGGTCATGATCACCTCGACGCCGCTCACCTTCTCGCCCGGATGGATGTCTACCGGCATGCCGCGGCCGTCGTCCGCGACGCTGACCGATCCGTCCTCGTGCAGCGTCACATCGATGCGCGACGCATGCCCGGCGATCGCCTCGTCGACGCTGTTGTCCACGACTTCCTGGACCAGGTGATTCGGCCGGCTGGTATCGGTGTACATGCCCGGCCGCCGGCGTACCGGATCGAGACCGGCAAGGACCTCGATGTCTGCCGCATTGTATGGGTTGTTCACGGAGGCTTCTTGCCTACCTTCCGTTGTCGATCACTGCGCTGCGGTCTAATCGATGCGGGCGGGTGCAGCACGTTGGCGTTGACGAACGCGACGAGCTGCGGGAGCAGGTCCTGCAAAGCGGCATTGATCGCGGCGACGCCGCCGGGGGCGTCCTGGCTGTTCGCCGGCACGGCACGATCGAAGTGGCGCGTGGCCAGCACCTCGCCACGGCCGAGATCGACTAATTGCACGCGCAGCACGATACGCCCGCGGCCGGCCGCGCCGGCGACCTCGTGGTGCAGGGCCAGGACCTCCGTGTCCAACCGCAGATCGGCCGGCAGCCCGCTCGCCGCGCCGAGCACCGAGCGCAAGCCGCCGCCCGCCTCCAGCGCGCCGATCAGGATCGGCTCGAGCATGCGCGCCGGCTCGTCGGCCCACTGGTTATGCGCATAGTAATCGATACGCGGCGCGCGCCGCACATAGGCGATCTGCGGCCGGTCGTAACCCGCTGCGCTCCGCGGTGGGCTGACGAGCAGTGTGCGCCCGGACGATCGATGGATGCCGGCGGGCGGCATTGCGGCACTGAGGAGATAGCTCGTGACGGGTGGCTCGCCGCCCAAGCCGGCGCAGGACTGCAAGACCAAGCCGGCCAGAAACCACAGCATCGGCCGCGCGCGCAAGCGGAGCACGATCACTCTCCCGGACCGGGCCGTTGCGTCCGGCCGAATAACAAGGCGTCCGGGTGCTGCTCCAGTTCCCGGCTCAAGCGGCGCAGATTCGCCAGGACCTGCCGCAACTCGCCGACCACCGGTGCGGCATGGCCCAAGGTCTCGGTGGAAACCTTGGAGACCTTGTTCAGGCCGGTCCGCGTCTCCTCGATCAATTGGTCGAGATTGGCCGCAGACCGGACCACCGCCTGCGACGCGGCCTGGACGCCGCTCATGCCCACGGAGACACCATCAATGGCCTTGGGCAGGCCTTCGCTGGCGCGTGTCGCGTTGCCCAGTATCGCGTCGAGCCGTTGCAGCTTGTCGTCGAATTGGCGACCGCTGCCAGCCAATACGGCGGTGATCTGCTCGATGTTTTGCAGGATCTTGCCCATGGCCTCGCGGTTCTCGGGATTGAGCAGGGCATTGAGGCGCTCGGCAACGTGGTGCAACTCGTTGGCGACCTCGGCGATCTGCATGAGCCCGCTGGAAGCGGTGCTGAGCAGCGAAGGTCCGGTGCGGATCTCGGGGTAACGTTCCCCTTTACGCGCCTTGAGGGGCGGCGAGGCCTGACTGCCGCCGGTAAGGTCCACGAATACCAACCCGGTGATCCCGTAAGCAGCGAGTACTGCGACGCTATCCTCCTTGACCGGTGTCCCCGCCTCGATGCTGAGCAGTAGACGCACTCGCTCCGGATTCTCATTATCCAGGCCGATCCGGCGTACCAGGCCCACGTCCACGCCCCGGTATTTGACGGCGGCGCGCCGATTCAGGCCGGCCACCGATTCATAGAAATAGGCTACGTAGTGGTCGTAGACCTTGTCGCTGTCATCCTCGCTCAACCACAGGGCCGAGTACACCAAGGCGCCGCCGAGCAACAGGACAAAGGCACCGACCAGCGGGTAATTTATGCGTGGGTCCATCGCGCCTCGCGGGCGGCGCGGCCGCGCGGACCGCTGAAGTAAGCGCGGATCGCCGGGTGCTCATTGCGGCTCAGCTCGGCCATCGGCGCCAAGGCCAGCACCCGCTGCTCGCCGAGAAAGGCGACGCGATCGGTGGTTCTCCACAGCGTATCCAGGTCATGGGTCACGAGCACGATGGTAAGGCCTAGCGATTCCTTGAGTTGCACCACCAGTTCATCGAAGCCCTCGGCGCTCACCGGATCGAGCCCCGCGGTCGGTTCATCGAGAAATACGATCTCCGGGTCCAGGGCCAGGGCGCGCGCCACTGCGGCGCGTTTCAACATCCCGCCGCTCAGCTCGCGCGGATATTGGTAAGCGGCCTCCGGCGACAGGCCCGCGAGCCCGATCTTCAGCATCGCAAGCTCCCGGATCATCGCACCGGATAGATTGGTATGCTCCTTGAGCGGCACCTCTACATTCTCCCTGACTGTGAGCGCGCTGAACAGCGCCCCGTGCTGAAACATCACGCCGATACGCTGGCGCAGCCGGTAGATCCCGCTCTCGGCCAGCCGCAACACATCCTCGCCCAACACCCGCAGGACGCCTGCACTGGGGCGGATCAGCATATTCATTTCACGCAGCAGCGTGGTCTTGCCGGAGCCGCTGCCGCCGACCACGGCCAAGGTCTCGCCGCGCTCGACGCATAGATCAAGGCCCGCGTGGATGCAGACGTTCCCAAACTCCGTACGCAGGTCACGCGCCTCTATGACCGTCGCCACCCGGCTATATCCCTAACCAACTGAAGACCACGGAGAACACCGCATTGGCCACGATAACGAGGAAGATGGATTGCACCACGCTGACGGTGGTGTGGCGGCCGACGCTGTCGGCACTGCCGGTGACGCGAAAGCCTTGGAAACAACCGACCAGCGCGACGATGACGGCGAACACCGGGGCCTTACCGATGCCAATGAGAAACGAGCGGTAGGTCAGGGTTTGCGGGATCCGGTCCAGAAAATCGCTATAAGTGACGTCGAGCATGGCCGCCGCCATCACCATGCCGCCCAACACGCCCGCGGCATCCGCCACCAGCGTCAGCAAGGGCATGGAGAGGATGAGGCCCACGACCTTGGGTAACACCAGGAGATCCAGCGGCGGTATGCCCATGGTCTTCAAGGCGTCCACCTCCTCGGTGACCTGCATGGTGCCGATCTCCGCGGTGTAGGCCGAGCCGGTGCGCCCGGCCACGATGATCGCGGTCATCATGGGGCCAAACTCGCGGAACATGGTGAGCGTTACCAGCTCCACGATAAAGATATTGGCACCATAGGTCTTGAGCTGCAGGCCGCCCTGATAGGCGATCACCACGCCGAGCAGAAAGGAGAGCAACGCGACGATGGGGATGGCCTGGGCCCCGCCGCGCTCGAGGGCCGTCAGCACTGCGCCGAAACGGATGCGGCCGGGGTGCCGCAGGTTATTCCAGAGCGCCACCGCGATCTCGCCCAGGAAGCCGAGCATCTCATAGGCGAGCGCCAGGCGCGCCACGGCATCGCGGCCGATGCGCTCCAATACCCCCGGCGCCGCCGGCGCGGCGTCCGGCGCCGCTGCCATGCGCGTCTGCACCAGGTCCAGTAGCGCCCGATATTCCTCGCGCAGCCCGGCCATCTCGGCCTGGATGCCACGCGCCTCAAAGGCGCGCAGCATGCGCAACAGCAGCCAGGCGCCTCCGGTATCCAGAGCCGCAATGCCGCTGGCATCGAGCCGGACCTTGCCGGCCGGCGGCATGCAAGCCTGGATGCGCGCCTCGATACCGGGTAGGTGCCGGGTCGTCCAGCGCCCCTGCAAGGTGAGCCCGCCGCTGCCCGGCTCGATCTCGGACGGCTGGGCGCGGTCCTCCGGGTTCAATGCGATCCCGGCGCGAGTCGGCCCGCTGGGCGCTGCGTCCACGGCGACGATCGTCCCGTTCGAGCCCTGAGCTTTATGCTTACAGAAAGGTGGCGGGCCGGGCTCAATTCTGTAGGCGCTTCCCGTCATTCAGCGACGCCAGCCAATGCGACGGGGTATTTCCGACCCGGTGCCTCAGATAGTTCACGCCCAGGGCCCCGATCGAGATCAACCCCATCCTAGGCAGCAGACCGCTCAAGCTTGCCAACCATCCGTCATGTTGCGCCCCCGTTCTTTCCCAGCTCCGCGGTTTCGAGACGACGCATTATCGCCGGATAGGCCAGTTCAGGATACCCATAGGCGCTTCCAGCCAAGGCGCTGAATAGGGGCAAACGAGCGGTTCTTTGGCGCGTAACGTGGCCGTAATACTCAGCGATGCGCGGTATATCATGCTGCCTATGCGGCTAGTCACCGGCACAGTCGTACGGGGAAAGGTCGTTGTGCAAGGGGATCCCCTGCCCGAGGGCGCCGTCGTCCACAATCCTTGCTCGCGTAGCGGACGAAACCTTCGAAGTTCCGCCTGAACTTGAGCCGGAACTCTTGGAATCGAGCGCCCAAGCCGACCGAGGAGAGACGATCTCCGCGGATGAACTGCTTGAACGTCTTCGCCGTATCGCCTGAGAAAAGTGTTGGAGGGGTTCAAAGCGCAAGGTCCAGGTTATCAAACGCGCATCAATGCAGCGCTGCGAGCATTTCGGGATGCGTCGGTCTAACATGCGAATCAACTCGGACGGCCTCACTCGCTACGCTCGCTCGGCAGCCGGTTATTGGCGGCGGGGTCGCGTTGCGCCGCGACACGGCCATCCAGCGCCCGGCAATCCCTAAACCGGCCCTACAGGCCGTGGGTCTCGTCATAGCCGGAGGTGATCGGATAGCGCCTATCGCGGCCGAAGGCGCGGCGGCTGATGCGCACCCCGGGGGCGGCCTGCCGGCGTTTGTATTCATTGCGATCCACCCGCCGCACGACCTCGATGACGGTGTCGGGATCAAAGCCTGCCGCAATGATCTCCTCCGGGGTCTCGTCTCTCTCGACGTAACGCTCCAGGATCGGATCGAGCACCGCGTAAGCCGGCAGGCTGTCCTCGTCCTTTTGGTCCGGGGCCAGCTCGGCAGAGGGCGGGCGATCTATCACCCGCTGCGGGATAACGCGGGCATCCCGGTTGAGCCAGCGGGCCAGGCGATAGACCCAGGTCTTGGACACGTCCTTCAAAGGCGCAAATCCACCCGCCATGTCGCCGTAGAGCGTGGCGTAGCCGACCGCCATCTCGCTCTTGTTGCCGGTGGTCAGCAATAAGTGGCCGCGCTTGTTCGAGAACGCCATCAGGATCACGCCCCGGCAGCGGGCCTGGACGTTCTCCTCGCTCGTGTCGCGCGGCAGGCCGGCGAAGACGGCCGCCAGGCTCTCTTCGAAGGCGCGCACCGGCCGCTCGATCGGGACGACGTGATGGCGCACGCCCAGCGTCTCGGCCTGCGCGATCGCATCCTCGATGCTCATGGCCGCCGTGTAGCGCGACGGCATAAGCACGGCCTCGACCTTGGCAGCGCCCAGGGCCTCTACGGCAATGGCCAGCGTCAAGGCCGAGTCGATGCCGCCGGAGAGCCCCAGGACCACGCCCGGAAATCGATTCTTGCTCACGTAGTCGCGCACCCCGAGCACCAAGGCTCGATAGATGGCCTCTTCATCCGCAAGCAAGGGGGCAAGCGGAGAGCGACGCGGCGTGACGACCGAGTCCATATCCAGCGTCACCGTAAACAGCCCGGCGGTGAACGGCGGCGCGCGGAAACAAATCTCGCCCTGCGCGTCCATGACCGTGGACGCGCCGTCGAACACCAGCTCGTCCTGGCCGCCGGTGAGGTTGAGATACACGAGCGGAAGGCCCGCCTCCGTAACCGCATTGCGCAGCACCTGTTCGCGCTCCAGGGTCTTGCCAAGATGAAAGGGCGAGGCATTGATATTGACGATGAGCCCGGCCCCGGCCGTACGCGCCTGGGCCGCCGTGCCCGGCACCCAGATGTCTTCGCAGATACTGAGCGCGATGGGCACCCCCTGGAGGGTCACCACCGCGGTGGCATGGCCGGGCGAAAAATGCCGCTTCTCGTCGAACACGGCGTAATTGGGGAGGTGTTGCTTGTGATACACCGCCAGCAGCTCGCCGTCCCGGAGCGCCGCACAGGCGTTGTACAGATGGCCGCCTGCGCGGCGCGGATAGCCGACGACCAGCGCGATCCCGGCAACGCTACGCCGCAAGGTCGCCATCGCTTCTTCGACGCGCCGCCACAGCCCCGGCCGCAGTACCAGGTCCTCGGGCGGATAACCGGTCAAGGTCAGCTCCGGGAACACCACCAGATCGGCCCACTCGGCGTCGCGCGCCCGCGCCGCCGTCTCGATGACGCGCGCCGTGTTGCCGGCGACGTCGCCCACGGTCAGGTTGATCTGGGCGAGGGCAATGCGCAGGGAGGGTGGTGACATAAGGCAGCTTTCGAGGTCTATTCGTTTGCGGATTTGACTCGCGCATGGGGAAGATTAGGACTGGCCGGGTCCACAGTGACCTCCCGCCGGCCCGGAGAAACGACCAGATCCATGTCTTCCATGGGCACGGCACCCAATAACACCTCATCGCCGAGCACCAACCCACCGACGTAACAAAACCGGTTGCCGAAACCGACCCGTATCGGTCCAACATAAGGAACCTTGGCGCGGCGACCGTCCGCCACCGACACTTCCCTCTCCGATTCTGTCGTAAGCTGAAGCTGTAAGGCCACGTGTTCCGGGATACACAGCATCAATGCACCGGTATCGGCAAGGGCTTTGACCCGCACCGGCGCCAGTCCCGGTTGACGTGGATTTCTCAACTCTATTTCCGCGAATACCTGTCCCATGTCCGTGTCTCTCGTTGCATTATCATAATCCGGAGACCGACCCCCGGAACTCCGCAAAACACCTATCGAAAATTTGCGCTATTGTAGCGACGGCCGTAACCAATGATTCCGACTCCGAATCACTCGTCTTTGCGAATGATCAGCACGGCATTCGTGCCGCCGAAGGCGAAGGCGTTCGACATGATCGTGGCCAGCGGCACCGCCCACCGACCACGGTTAGCGACATAATCGAGATCGCACAGCGGGTCCGGGCGATCGAGGTGCATGGTCGGCGGTATGGCCTGGTGCTTGAGCGCCAGGCAACAGGCGGCCAGCTCCAGGGCCCCGGCCGCGCCTAGCAAGTGGCCGTGCATGGACTTCGTGGAGCTCACGGGCAGGACCGCCGCATGCGTCCCGAACACCGCTTTGATCGCGGCGGTCTCCACCGCGTCGTTCTGTAGCGTGCCCGTACCATGCGCGTTGATGTAATCGATCGCCTGCGGTGCTAGCCCGGCGTCCGCCAGCGCCCGCTGCATGGCGCGCGCCTGTCCGGAAACCGACGGGCGCACGGGATGCCCGTAATCGGTATCGAGACCATAAGCGATGACCTCGGCATAACGCGGCGCTAACCGTATCATGGCCCGTTGCCGGTCCTCCAGGACCAGCAGCGCGGCCCCCTCCCCTAACACCAGCCCGCTGCGATCGGCGGCGAAGGGCTTGCAGGAGCGCGCCGGATCGCTCGCGTCTTCCACGGCCAGGGTGCGCATCGCCTCCCAGGCCTTCAGGGTGCCGAGATTCAAGGGCGCCTCCGCCCCGCCGGCGAGGGCGACGTCGATCACGCCGGCCTGGATGGCTCGATAGGCCTCGCCGATCGCAACCGACGCGGATGAGCAGGCCGTGGAATAGCTCAGGCTGGGGCCCGAGAGCGCATAAGCCCCGGCGATCGCCCCGGCCGCGGCCGCGTTCAT
>JBOIDW010000091.1:0-3672 GCA_050740655.1 Gammaproteobacteria bacterium
AAACTAATAGCCTGTTTGTCCAATACTCGCATGACCACGCTTTCCCCGTGCAGTGTCGGAACTGTCGAGATCCGGAGATCAATTTCCTTGCCTTGGACGCTCAATTGAATGCGGCCGTCTTGGGGCAGGCGGCGTTCGGCGATGTTGAGCTTGGCCATGATCTTCACGCGCGAAATCACGGCGGCGGTGGAGCGGGCGGGCGGGGATTCGACCTCGTGCAGCACGCCATCGATGCGGTAGCGGACCTTGAGCCGGTTCTCGAACGGCTCGATATGGATATCGGAGGCGCGCGAGTCGATGGCGCGATTGATGAGGTGGTTCACCAAGCGCACGATCGGGGCTTCGCTGGCGAGATCCTTGAGCCGCTCGATATCCTCCTGTTCACTCACCTCGGTGCGCGTCTCGATGTCATCGACGATCTGGTCGAGCACCGTTTTACCGGTTCCGTACAGCCGTTCGATCGCGGCGAGAATCTCCGAAGTCACGCCGATGGCCGCTCGGACGGGCCGCCCACAGGCGAGCTCGAGCGCCTCGATGACGTAGGTATCCTCGGGCATGGCCATCGCCACGACCAGGGCGCCGTCCTGCTCGAAGACGGGGATCGCCCGGGCGGTTTTTAGAAACTTGGCCGAGACCTGCTCCTCATAGAGCGGCGTGTCCGGGTAGTCTCCCGCGGCAAGGAGCGGGAATTCGAGGAGTGCCGCGAGGGCGTCCGCAAGGTCCCGCTCCGAAACCTGGCCCAGTTTGACCAGCACCGTCCCTAGGTGTTCGGCATTGGTTTGCGCCAGGCGCGAGGCGCTCTCGAGCCCCTCCCGCGAGAGCTTGCCTGCGGCAATCAAGTGGCTGCCCAAGCGTCCGGCACTTGTGGGTGGAGTTTCTGTAATCGTCGCTATCGCGTTCATGGTGCGCCCTTCGAGCCTGGCTCTCCAGCTCCCCGGTGGTTAGCGTATTGTACCCAAGCTCCCATCGCCGGGGCTAGGGCGCGCCGGCCCCGCGGGGAAGGCCTTTTCTAGGGCTGACGCGCAAAGGCTATCTCATCGAAGAGCGGGGATGACCTACCTGGCTTATTCCGCCAGCCGGTACTCCGTCGCCAACAGCCTCGGCACCGGCTCGTTCCTTAACCGCACATAGCGCGGCAGCCCGTTCTGATACGGGGGATAGTCTTCGCCCTGGATGAGCGGGCTGAGATAGCGGCGGCAGGCCGCGGTGATCCCCCACCCCTCCGCATTGATATACTCGCGCGGCAGCTTCTTCTCGATGTTGGCGACTTCTTCGAGCCGGGCTTCCCCCACCTTCCACACATAGGGATCATCGGACTTGCGCACGATGATCGGCAGGACGGCGTTCTTCCCGGCGAGCGCGAATTCGATCGCGGCCCGGCCTAGGGCGTACGCCTGTTCGACATCGGTCTTGGAGGCGATATGGCGCGCCGCGCGTTGAAGATAGTCCGCGACGGCCCAGTGGTATTTGTAACCCAGGCCCTTCTTGACGAGCCCCGCAATCACCGGCGCGACCCCGCCGAGCTGCGCATGGCCGAAGGCATCGCGGGTTCCGGCTTCGGATAGAAATTCCCCGGCCGCGTTTTTCAGTCCTTCGGAGACCACGATGACGCAATAGCCCTCGGTGTCGACGACGTGTTTGACGCGCGCCAAAAACCTCGCCTCATCGAACGGGATCTCCGGGAACAAGAGGATATGCGGGGGATCGGTCGGCCGCTCCTGTGCCAATCCGCCCGCGGCCGCGATCCAGCCCGCGTGCCGCCCCATGACCTCCAGAATGAATACCTTGGTCGAGGTCTTGGCCATCGAGGCGACGTCAAAGGCCGCCTCGCGCACCGAGACTGCCACGTATTTCGCCACCGATCCGAAGCCCGGGCAGGCATCGGTGACCGGCAGATCGTTATCGACGGTTTTGGGGATGCCGATGCAGGCGAGAGGATAGCCGGCCGCAGCCGCCATCTTTGCGATCTTGTGCGCGGTGTCTTGCGAATCCCCGCCGCCGTTATAGAAGAAATAACCGATGTCGTGAGCGTTGCAGACCTCGATGAGCCGCTCGTATTCAGCACGGTTCTGGTCCGGGCCCTTGAGCTTATAGCGGCAGGAGCCGAACGCGCCGGCGGGCGTGTGGCGGAGCGCGGCGATGGCTTCATCCGACTCCTTGGAGGTATCGATGAGGTCCTCGGTCAGGGCGCCGATGATCCCATTGCGCCCGGCGTAGACCTTGGCGATGCGCTCGGGATGCCGGCGGGCCGTTTGAATGAGGCCGCAGGCGCTGGCGTTGATGACCGCGGTGACTCCACCGGACTGCGCGTAGAAGGCGTTTCTTGCTGGCATGGTTCTCCTAGCCCTGGAAATAGGGTGATACTAACTCGGCATCGTGGCTGAGGAAAAGCCGTTGCGTGCCATTGTGCGCCGGGCCGTGCTCGGTTACCTTAGTGCGGTTTATATGCCCCCAGCCTCCGTGCACACGCAAGACGAGACAGCTTCTTCGATGTCGTTTCCGGCCCGAGCATCGCGGCTGTGGCGGCGCGCGCCGCTCTACATGCGCATCGTGTTGGGGTTGGTCCTCGGCGTGCTCGTGGGCCTTGCCTTGGGGCCCGCTGCCGGCGGCTTGGGGTTGCCGGGAAAACTCGTGCTGCGGCTTCTCGGCGCACTCGCGCCGCCGCTCATCCTGGCGGCCATCGTGCATGCGCTCATGACTGCGCAGCTCGAAGGTGCTCTGACCTTCCGCCTTGTGCGCCTATTGATGCTGAATACCTTGGTCGCCATTTGCGTCGGTTTGACGGTCGCCAACGTGCTCGAACCGGGGGCCGGCGCCGGTCTGAAACCGCCGGCTGCGGAGCACGCTGTGCCAGGCCACTCCGACCCGTGGTTAACGTTTCTCGATAACATACCGAGAAGCCTGCTCGGCCCCTTGAGCGATAACGGCAAGGTGCTGGGCGTGATCGTGATTGCCTTGGCCTTCGGCATCGCGCTGCGGCGCGAGCGGACGCGGCCCCTCGGCACGCCGCAGGATCTCGTCGAGCTATTCTTAGCGTGTCTCGTGCGCATCCTGCACTGGGTGATCGCGATCGTGCCCCTGGCCGTATTCGGGATCGTGGCCAGCGTGGTCGGAACCGGTGGCTTCCGCGATTTTCGCAGCTTAGGTCTTTTCGTCATGAGCGTGATCGTGGCCTTGCTCATTCAGGCGGCGTACTATCTCCTACGCATACGTTTCGGCTCGTGGGTGCATCCCTGGAAGGCGATCCAGGGGACGCGTGACGCCCTGGTCATGGCGTTCTCAACTGCGAGCTCGACCGCGACCATGCCGGTCACTTATGCTTGTCTCAAGGATCGGGTGGGGGTGCGGGAGCGCTCGGCCACCCTCGGGGCGCTGGTCGGGGCCAATTTCAACAACGACGGCACCGCGCTCTACGAGGCCATGGCCGCTCTCTTCGTGGCGCAGATGCTGGGTCTCGATCTAAGCCTTGCGCAACAGCTTATGGTGGTGTTGACCAGCGTCATCGCCTCGGTGGGGGCGGCCGGGATCCCCGAGGCCGGTTTGGTAACGATGACCCTGGTGTTTAACGCGGTCGGGTTGCCTACCGAGTATATCGCCATCCTCCTGACCGTCGATTGGTTCCTGGACCGCTGCCGCACCGCTATCAATGTCATGGGCGACATCAATGTCAGT
>JBOIDW010000092.1:0-18203 GCA_050740655.1 Gammaproteobacteria bacterium
AAACGCCGAAACAGACAAGCCTTTGCCTAAGGTTGCGCGCGTCGCATTTCTATCCCAACCGGGGACTGGCGCCTACCACTGCATAACAGCGGCAGGCGCTATAGACTACGTCACTTTCCGCTCGCGGAAGAACCCTAGGTTGGGGCATCCGGTCCGAGATCCGGCGGAGTAGTTTTCCTGTTCATCGAGGAGCGCGGTCGGATCATGCGCGGCTATGGAGGGTTATGGCGGTGGCGGGTTCAGCGCCTCGTCCGCACAGTAGAGCTGAACAACGATTGGTACCTCGAACATTGACGGAAAGAGAACACCCATTCCTGACGGGTCGATGAGTTTCCCGGCTGCTCCGCGGACAGTGGTGGTAATCCGTAGTGTGGCATTGCCAAAGAAGCGGATTCCGGTGTCGTCATGAAAACCGCTCGGGCGGTACTGGTCAAATCTTGGGGTGACCGTGCCACCTTGGACCTCTTCGACCTCGATCCTGGTTAAATCTCCGAGACCCGGGAACACGGAACCCCCCGGTGGAGCCGGTGGAGGGGGCGTTAGATTGTCCGATATGCTCACATCGAGGCCTGTGATCACGTAGTTGTGTACGGTCGGAATCACGGCGCCGCACACGTCCACCGCGGGAAAATTCGTGGTTTGGGTCTGCTGCACCGGGGCGGCCTCCGGATCGGGGGTGAAAGTATATGCGTGCGTAAAAAGCAACGACCGCGTCTTGACCGGATCGTCATTGGATGAAGGGGGCCCTGGGTCCACCAGGAGCCTCTTACCCACGACTCGTGCCTGCGTGGGTTTATTGGCGGCTCCGCTTTGTATGACCACTGTGCGACTGGCGGCCTGTACGACGGATGGTCTCCCAACGTACCCGATAGATATGAAGGTGAGAATGAGCACCGCGATCCGAATATATTTCCGTAGAACGGCTCGCCTTTTTATGGAAGCGTGGAACTGTTTCATTGCGACTAACCTCTTCGCTGATTTTGATGGGAGATAAATAGCCCTAATAATCTTTGTAATGGAGCTCAAGGTCTATTACCAGACCCGGTGTACTGGCTACGCGGCGCCCGCACCGACGCCGAAGGCATCACCCCCGGCGATATCATCGTCGCCATTGGCGACCAGCCGGTCGACAACGTCTCGAAGCTCCTCAGCCGGCTAGACGATACTGGCCAAGGGGTGCGGGTGACGGTGTTGCGCGAGAGCGGTAAGACCCGCTCCAGGCAGGCGGTTAGAAAACCGGGGTGAGCGAGGAGAGGGGGCGCCGCGAGCTTGTCGGGCAACATGGCGGTTGTCCGCATGCTCACGGGCTACCCTGACCCCGGGCCTCCGAAACGGACCCGCAACTTGTGGTGAGGACCCGGAATCGCCACCATGCTACCTGGCGCAAATCACGGCATAGTCCACGTCAACGATCTGGACATGGCCGCGATTGCTAAAGGTATTCGCTGCCATTAAGAATGTCAGCACCTTGCCTTTGAGATCGGCCACCGTGCGAGGGTCGTCCACAACCTTGATGTCCAACTCTTCGTGAATTGGAAGCTGGTTGATCGCAGCCTGGTCGGCGGGGTCTGCCGCAATGAGTGTCTGATTGAGAACGAAGATGATCTTGTCGAAATGCAGCAGGCGCAGCCTTTTCCTGGTGATTGGGTCTCGAGGGCAGGACGCTGCGGCCGGAACCCCGTTCGAATCGACCGGTGGGACGACGGCCAATGCGGAGGCCGAAGTAAGGACGAGCACGGCTGCCGTCAGCGTAGCCCGGAATAAACAATGTTTCTGATACATAGGCGTCTCCTGGTTAACGATAGGTCAATGTCCAAGTGACTCACGGTTGCGAATGGCGCCGGAGTCTCGGGTAGGCTGGGTCGATAGGCTTTAGAAACGGGCAAGACCATGAACGGATCCTGGGTTTCGTGGACGGTCTCAACCCATCCCACCGTGCTTATTGCGAGCGCCGTGCCTATGCGGCGGCTACACGCGGGGCGGCTTGGAACGGGACGCCTGCGTACACACGGCCTTCAATCTATTCATGTACGTAAACAACGCGTTAGAGTATGTGCCCCACGGGGAGAACGATACGTCCAATAGAAGCAGGCCCGACGAAGCGAGTGTGGCCGGGAATCGAAGGGAACCCCCAGGAGGTCTATTTGACCGGTCAAAATGAGGGGCAGAAGTCCAAAGTGAACTGGAGTTACCCCTGGGCGAGAAGGTCTAGGCCGAAGGATGCTTTGTCCATTGCGGACGGAGGATGATACGTTGCGGGGGCGGGGAGGGCAGGTCCGGGGCAGTCGATGGAGGGTCTCCGATCATCGGCCACCGTGGTGGCACCCTGCGAGGCCTAACGGCACGGTGCGTCCGGATATGAATATTTCACAAGAGACATGCGAAAAATGTGAAATATTTCACAGATTAAAACTGGTGCAAGAAAGACTATTGGCGGAAGCGCATAGATTATCGATAGGTACGAGAAGGCATGGCTAAGCGTCGGCATCCAGGCGATCGGTCGAACAAGGGGAGGGTTCGGGACCGGCATTGATCACCGATGGTAAGGACGAAGGGCAGACGCTGGAGTGCAATGGCTTGGGTAAGCCGGGGGCGTAGTCGCAGGTAGCTCGGGATTTCGAAGAGTGCCAATGGGCCAGGGTCAATTCATGAGTTCATCACGTGATGAGCAGACTACGAGCATAACTTGTTCAAGCCCGTCGCCTGATCTCAAGACAATCGATCTACAGGTGGTCGAAGGGCCGGACATCGGTCTTCGCAAGCGTTTTCGGCAACCGCTCATACGGGTGGGTGCGGCTGCAGGCAACGATCTAGTGCTGACCGACCGTCGGGTCTCCCGACGTCATCTCGAGTTGAGCATGACGCTGCATGGGCTGGTGCTACGCGATCTCTGGTCCAGCAATGGGACGTTCATCAACTTGCGCCCGGTGACGGAGGCGTATCTGGGCCCAGAAACGCTCTGCGATCTAGGAGGCAGGTCGCGGCTCGCGGTGCATTACACCCCGGTGCTTGCAGAACAGGACCACCTCGGTGCCTTGGTGGGGGCAAGCCCGCGCATGCGAAAGCTTTACAGCCTGATCCGTATGGCCGCACCTGCCGGAGCCACGGTCTTGCTGCGCGGGGAGTCGGGGTCGGGCAAGGAGTTGGTCGCGCGGAGCCTCCATGAGCTCTCCGGCCGAACCGGGTCGTGGGTGGTCTGCGATGTCTCAGCGAAGGGGCCCGAGACGATACGCGATGACTTGTTCGGCCACAGAAAGGGTGCGTTCACCGGTGCGGATCGAGATAGGGAAGGGGCGTTCCGGCTCGCGCATCAAGGCACGCTCTTCATCGACGAGATCGGCGAACTGCCGCTAGATTTGCAGGCACTTCTGCTGCGGGCACTTGAAAGCCGGGAGGTGACGCCCCTCGGTACCGATCGCTCGCTGCCGGTGGATGTTCGCGTCATTGCCGCGACACATCGCGATTTATGGGCGATGGTCCAATCCGGGCGGTTTCGGCCTGATCTCTTCTATCGCTTGTGGGTGTTCCCGATACCGTTACCCGCGTTGCGGGAGATCTCCGATGACGTCCCTTTGATTGCCGAGCGCTTGCTGCAGCGGATGTCTACCCCTTGCCGTCTCTCGCCCGAGGCGGTGGAGCGCCTCAAGGGCCATCATTGGCCCGGCAATGTGCGAGAGCTGCGCAACGTATTGGAGCGCGCGGCAATACTCTCTTCCGGGCCCATGATCTGGCCGGAGCATCTCGACCTCCTTCCACCCCCCACTCCTCCCGCAGTTCCCGTACCACAATCCCCTCTTTCGGCCGCCTCCAATGACCTCACGCTGGCCGAGATCGAGCGCCAAGTCATTCTGAATACCTGGGAACGCTACGGCCGTAACGTCGCAAAGACGGCGCGGGAACTTGGGATCTCCGAGACCACATTGAAGCGCAGGCTTAAGGTCTACAACGGGAAGATTTTGAACGCCCGGGAGCGCATCGGCCACAATGAGGAAAGCATGTCGAGGGAACTCCGCATCTGAGTGCAGATTAAGAAGCCAGCTTGGAGGTTTTTATCTCCGTTCGCAAGGGGAACGTATCGTGTTTCATCCCTGCTCTGCGTGCTAGGGGACCGGATCACCGGTAGCTGTTTTGGCCCTCCACCGCGGCGTGATGGAATGGTCAGCGCTGGTCTACAGCGACTCCTCACCGGCCTCCGGCAGATTCTCGTAGCTGGTGTGGCGGATGTCCTTGCCTTCGACGAGATAGATGATGCTCTCGCAGATATTGTTGGCGTGGTCGCCGATGCGCTCCAAGGCCTTGACCGCCCAGATGGTATCCAGCACGCGGGTGATGCTGCGCGGGTCCTCCATCATGTAGGTGATGAGCTGGCGCATGATGGCCTCGTACTCGCGGTCCACCTTGAGGTCCTCGCGGGCGATGCGCAGGGCCGCCTGTGCATCCATGCGCGCCAGCGCATCGAGACTGTCATGCAGCGCCGCCTGCACGTTTTCGCCCATGTTGGTGACGCCGACGTAGTACGACCTCGGCCCGTCGCTCTGCGCGAGGCGCATGACCACGCGCGCGATCTTCTTGGCCTCGTCGCCGACCCGCTCCAGATCGGTGATGATGCGGGTCATGGCGAGCACCAGCCGCAGGTCGCCGGCGGCCGGCTGGCGCCGCGCCAGGATCTGCGCGCAGGCCTCGTCGATCTGCACCTCCAGCTGGTTCACCTTGAAGTCGTTGCTGGCCGCGATCTCGGCAAGCCCGGGATTGCCCTGGGCGAGGGCCTCCAGGGCCTTCTTCAAGTGTTCCTCGGCGATGCCGCCCATCTCCATGACCCGCGCCCGGATGTCCTCGAGCTCCTGGTCGAATTGATGGGAGATGTGTTGTGGCAGTCTGGTTGCGCTCATGGCTCGTCACCTCGGTTGGTGTTCAACGCCGCGCCGCGGGTCATCCGTAGCGGCCGGTAATATAGTCCTCGGTCTGTTTCTGCCCGGGCTTGGTGAAGACGGTCTTGGTTTCGCCAATCTCCACCAGATCGCCGAGATATAGGAAGGCCGTGTAGTCCGACACGCGCGCCGCCTGCTGCATATTATGCGTCACGATGACGATCGTGTATTGGGTCTTGAGCTCGTAGATCAGGTCCTCGATCTTGAGCGTCGAGATGGGGTCCAGCGCCGAGGCCGGCTCGTCGAGCAACATCACCTCCGGCTCGATGGCGATGGCGCGGGCGATGACCAGCCGCTGTTGCTGCCCACCGGAGAGCGACATGGCATTCTCGTTCAAGCGGTCCTTCACCTCGTCCCACAAGGCCGCCTGCCTGAGCGCGCGCTCCACGGCCTGGTCCAATACCCGGCGCTTGTTGATGCCTTGCAGCCGCAGCCCATACGCGACGTTCTCGTAGGTCGACTTGGGGAAGGGATTCGGCTTTTGAAACACCATCCCGATGCGCCGCCGCAGCTCCGGTACGTTGACCTCGCGGTCATAGATGTTCTTGCCGCGCAGCGCGATCGTGCCCTCGGTGCGTACGCTGTCGATGAGGTCATTCATGCGATTGAAGCAGCGGATGAGCGTGGACTTGCCGCAACCGCTCGGTCCGATGAAGGCCGTCACACGGCGTTCGGGGATCGACATGTTGATGTTGTTGAGTGCCCGCTTCGGCCCGTAATAAAGGTTGAACCCCTCGACGCGCAAACACTCCTTGGTCTCCTCGCGCACCGGCGTTACGGGCGGGCTCAAGCTACGCACGTCGAAGCCGTGGGTGCGGACCGGAGCGAGCGGTGGTGCCGCGCGCGTCTGCGGTATCTCCTCTGCGCGCTGTTCATCAATTCTCTGTAGCACGGTATTTCTCCCTTAAGCGGTTGCGTATTCGGATCGCGCTCAAGTTCATCGCCACGACCACCAACACCAGCAGCAACGCCGTCGCATAGACCAACGGGCGGGCGGCCTCGACGTTCGGGCTCTGAAAGCCCACGTCGTAAATATGAAAGCCGAGGTGCATGATCTTGCGATCGAGGTGCAGGAACGGGAAATTGCCGTCCATGGCCAGCGAGGGTGCGAGCTTCACCACCCCGACCATCATGAGCGGTGCGACCTCGCCGGCGGCGCGCGCCACGGCCAGGATGAGGCCGGTAATGATGGCCGGGCTGGCCATCGGTAAGACCACCCGCCACAGGGTCTCGAGCTGGGTCGCGCCCAGTGCCAGGCTACCCTCGCGAAAGGCGCTGGGGATGCGCATCAGGCCCTCTTCCGTGGTCACGATCACCACCGGCAGGGTGAGCAGGGCCAAGGTCAGCGAACACCACAGCAGACCGGGGGTGCCGAAGGTCGGCGCCGGCAGGGCCTCGGGATAGAACAGGCGATCGATGCTGGCGCCGACGAAGTAGACGAAGAAGCCCAGTCCGAATACCCCATACACTACCGAGGGTACGCCGGCTAGATTGTTCACCGCGATGCGGATGAACCGGTTCAAGGGCCCCTGGCGCGCGTATTCACGCAGATAGATCGCGGCGACGATGCCTAGCGGTGTGACCAATAGCGTCATGATCAGCACCATGAGCACGGTGCCGAAGATGGCTGGAAAGATCCCGCCCTCGCTGTTCGCCTCGCGCGGGTCCTCGCTGAAGAATTCCGCCGCCTTCGCTCCGTAATGGACGAGCTTGGCGCCCAGGCCCATGCGGTTCGGTTGATACACCCGCAAGGTCTGCGTGAGCGGCAGGTCCCGGGTCGTGCCATCGGCCAGACGCAGGGTGAGGCTGTCGCGTTGGATCGCTGTCCTGAGCCCCGCCAATCGCTCATCGAGTGCCGCATAGGCCTGTTCCTGACTGCGGCGTTCCGCGGCGATCCCGGCCACTGAGACCGGGTCCCGGATGCCCTCCAGTTCCAATCGACGCACACGCAGGCGGAGCCGCTCTATGGCGAAATTGATCGCGCCGATCTCGTCCCTTTCGATACCGTGGATCTCCGCCTGCAATCCTTGTTTGCGCAGAAGACGCGCCCGTAGCTCGCCGATCAACTCGCCTTCAACGTGTAGCACCTCGCCGTTCTCTTTCAGGCCGGTCAGATAACCGTAGAAATCGCCCCATTCCTCGCGCTCGATGGCGACCGCATCGTCCGGGTAGCCGAGGGCCTGGATCTGCAACTCGTTCAACCAGCGGAAGTCGAGACCGTTGATCTCGCGATTGCCGATCTTCGCCAGCCGCTCGATCGGCGCCCTCCCTGCCACTGCGCCCGATTTTTCCTGGCGGTCTACCAGCTCGGCGAGGAAGGTGCTCACGCTCCCGTCATCCTCGCGATAGCGGATCTCGGCGAGATCGGCCGGCCAGAAATGGCCGAGCCCGTTCGCCGCGATCAGCAGCAGCAGGCCGAGGACCATGACCAGGCACAGCGAAACCGCGCTGCCCGAGAGCCATACCCAGGGGGCACCGCTGCCGATCCAGTGCTTGAGGGAGGTCATGCTAGAGATTGCTGTAGCGCGCCCGCAGCCGCTGGCGCACCAGTTCGGCGCCGGTATTCACCAGAAACGTCGCGAGAAACAGCACCAGGGCGGCCAGGAACAAGACCCGATAGTGGGTGCTGTTCACTTCGGACTCCGGCAGCTCCACCGCGACGTTGGCGGACAGGGCGCGAAAGCCCTGGAAGATGTTCAGGTCCATGATCGGCGTATTGCCGGTCGCCATCAGCACGATCATGGTCTCGCCTACGGCGCGGCCCAGGCCGATCATGAGCGCGGAGAAGATGCCGGGGCTCGCGGTCAGCAGTACCACGCGCGTCAAGGTCTGCCAGGGGGTCGCCCCCAGGGCCAGCGAGCCTAGGGTGAGGTGCCTGGGTACGCTGAAGATGGCGTCCTCGCTGATGGAGAAGATGGTGGGGATTACGGCGACCCCCATGGCGATCCCGACCACCAGCGAATTGCGCTGATCGACCGCCAGACCCAGCTCGGCGGTGATCCAGTGGCGCACGTCACCGCCGAACAGCAAGGCCTCGAGCGGCCCGCTCAATACGATTGAAACCACATAGGCGACACCGATGAACGGCACTAGCAGGGCCGCCTCCCAGCCGTCCGGTACCCGTAAGCGCACCGCCTCCGGCAGTTGCGACCACAGCCAGGCGGCGAGCACCATCATCACCGGCGTTACGATCAGCAGGGTAAAGACCGCGATCAGATGCTGCTCGACGAGCGGCGCGAGCCACAGCCCGGCAAGAAAGCCCAGGATCACGGTGGGCAGTGCGCCCATGACCTCGATGGTCGGCTTCACCAGGCCGCGCATCCCCGGCGCCATGAAATAGCCGGTATAGATGGCCCCCAGCACCGCGATAGGGACCGCGAACAGCATCGCATACAAGGCCGCCTTGAGGGTCCCCAGCGCCAGGGGCGTCAGACTCATCTTGGGCTCGAAATCGGCGCTCGCGGAGGACGACTGCCAGATGAATTCCGGGTGCTCGCGGCTCTCGTACCAGACCCGCTCCCACAGCGAACCCCAAGACACCTCGGGATGCTCGTTGCGCACCGAGAGGACCTGTAACCGCCCATCCGCGTGCAGGGCGAGCACGGTATCGGCACGCGGGGCCATCACCAGTTGCCGCGGGCCTGGCCCGGAAATCCGCTGCACCAGGAGGGTCCGCTGAGCCGTGGTGTGGTAGAGGCCGAGATAGCCCTCGGCATCGAGGGCGGCAAAGCCCTTGCGATAATGTTCCGGCGCAATGGCGAGGATGGGGGCTTTTTGAGCGCGGAACGAGCGCACCCGCGCCAAGGCATAGCGCTTGTCCTCGCCGCGTACCGGAAACCACTGCGTGATGCGCCCGCGGGTATCGCCGACCAACAGCGAGATCCCGCCGCTTAACAGCTCCAGCGAGGTGACCTGCACGGAGCGCGGAACGACACTGACGCGATCGATAAGATGCGCGGTGTGCGTATCGCCGACATCGTAATAGTGAATAAACCCGTCCTCGGTAGCGACGTACAGGCTGCGCTGTGTGGGATCGAGCAACAGCCGGGCGGCCCGCTCGTCGCTTATCGGGATGTCGTACGCGCTTCGTTCGATACTGACGGTATCGTCCAGCAGGGAGCGGGAACTGCTCAAGCGCACCAGGCGGACGGATTCGCTGTCCGCGATCGCCGCCAGCGTGGTGCTATCGTCGCTCGCCTGAACGGCGATGGCGCGCAGCGGCTGGCCGGAGGCATCGATGGCGATGGGTACCGGTCCCAGGGGCAGCTCCAACTCCGGGGTGATGAGCCGCCGGTCCTGCGGATAGCTGATGCGATAATGGACCTTGAAGACCAGGGCCGAACCGTCGGAGAGCCCCGCGGCCAGGGTCCCGCGGCTGGGATCGGCTTTGCCGATGGCGGTAATGCGCTGACCTGCAGTCAGGGGCAAGGGCTCCACTCCGATCAGCCCGCCGTCCTCGAGGCGAAAGAACACCAGCCGCCCGTCCTCGGTCACGCGCAGGCCCAGCTCGGCGTATTCCTCGGTCGCGAGGTGCAGGGTTCCCCCCGTGCCGCCAGGCAGCGGGTAGGCGCTCCTCACGGTGACCGCGGCCGACTCGAACAACGGCCAGACCACATAGATGAGGTAGAAGAAGATCAGCAGGATAGCGACGATGACGCTGACCCCGCCTACTGCCATGAGATAACGCGCCCAGCGGTCCTTGAAGAAGCGCCAGCCCTCGCGTTTCGAGACACTGCGCGCATCCGGGGCCTGGTCGATCCGCTCGGCGGTGCTGGAACTCATATATGAATCGTGCTAGGACGTGAGCCGGGCCGGCTATGGTACCCGATTGCGGGAGTCGGGAAACCGGCACCGGAGGAACGAGGCCGGTCACAACGGATAAGCCCTACTTCTGTGCAGTGGCGGCCCCGCCCAGGGCCGCGGCCCGTTGCTTTGCGGCCGCCGGCGCCGGCAACGGGATATAGCCATCCTTCACCACCATCTGTTGCCCCGGCTTCGATAGCACCATCTTCAGGAACTCGGTCTCCAGCGGGGGGAGCGGCTTGTTGGGGTGTTTGTTGACGTAGACGTACAGTAAACGCGATAGGGGGTAGCTGCCCTTGATGGCATTCTCGTTGGTCGCCGATACCGGCTCGCCGCCTTCGCTCTCGGCAAGCGCCAGCGCCTTCACGCCGGAGGTCTTGTAACCGATTCCCGAGTAACCCACACCGTTCACCGACTTGGTCACGCCCTGCACCACCGAGGCCGAGCCCGGTTGCTCATTGACCGTGTCCTTGAAGTCGCCCTGACACAGCGCATGCTCCTTGAAGTATCCGTAGGTGCCGGAGACCGAGTTGCGGCCGAATAGCTGGATGGCCTGGGTGGCCAGATTGCCGGTTACGCCGAGCTGCCCCCAGGTCTTGATGTCCTCCCCCTGCCCGCATTTGCGGGTCGCGGAGAACATGGCATCGACCTGCGGCAGGCTCAATGTGGTGAGGGGGTTATCCTTGTGGACATAGACCGCCAGGGCATCGATGGCCACGCCCACCGCCGTCGGCTTGTAACCATATTTGGCTTCGAAGGCCTCGATCTCGATGTCCTTCATCAGCCGGCTCATAGGCCCCAGGTTTGCGGTACCCTCGGTCAGGGCCGGTGGCGCCGTCGAGGAGCCCATGCCCTGGATCTGGATGTTGACGTTGGGGTACAGCCGCTTGAACTCCTCGGCCCATAAGGTAATGAGGTTATTGAGCGTATCCGAGCCCACGCTGGAGAGGTTACCGGATACGCCGCTGGCCTTGCTGTAGTCCGGCAGCGCCGCATCGACCGATTGCGCGTAAACCGGCTGGACGGCGGCCAAGACCGCGATCCAAAGCCATCTGATCTGTTGGATGTTTTTCATGGATTTCACTCCGTTATGGCATTACATGGTGGATCGGTAGGTGCTCAGTATGGTCGGCGCATATGACAGCTTTGTTACGGCGTGGCGGCGAACGTAATAATGCATGCCGCCCTCATTTCTCAGCCACCAGATACGCTATCCACCCGGCATCCGGGCTACCGGTCTCGGTCGCCGTAAACTCACCGTTGCCGTCGCCGGTCTTCTCGTCCGTGCCTTCCCAGTAGACGGTCACGCGGCAAAATCCCGCCTCGCCGAGTAGCTCGCGGATCTCGGGCAGGGTCCATAATCGCCAGGTATAACTGAAGGCCCGGCGCAAGGCCGATCCGTCGGCGAAGACGAAGTCGATATGACAGGTCCCGATGCCGGTGATGGGGTTGTATTCGGCCTGATGCCAGACGTAGGTATAGCCCCGATACGGGGTGCGCTCGCGCAATACGCGAAAGGCGTCATAGCCGCCATAGGCATCGAGGAACAACACCCCGTCCGGGACCAGGGTTTGGTAGACACGGGAGAAATACGCCCGCAAACGCGCCCGCTCCCGGATGATCCAGTAGCTGAAGTTCATCGCCGTTATCACGTCCATCGGCGGGGTGCGGACGCGCAGTACGTCGGCTTGGATGAGGGTCGCGCGCTGCTTCTGGCTGGGCGGCAAGGGATCGAGGTGCCGCGCCCGTCCCCAGGTGAGCGGCTCGGGATCGAGGTCCACACCGATCGCCCAGTTGACCGGCCGGCGCTGGACCCATGCGCAGGCGACCTGGGCCGTGCCGCAGAAGTCCTCGCGCAGACTGAGCGCTCTGCGCCCGCGTAGATCGCGAAAGGTCTGATCGACGAAATCGAGCTCCGCCTCCGGGCACTGCACGCTCCGCTCGTAAAGCGTGTAGCGATCGGCGCGTGCCGCCTGAGTACGTTTGTTCTTGGTTCCCGCTGCTGACCTGGCCATCGTCGCCTCGATCTCCTGAGAAATGTAACCATCGGCATGATAGCATCGCCGCGCAGCGTCCCGCGGAGCGAGCGGCAAGGCAGTCACCGCGGGACACGAGCCTTATGTCCACACCCATCGCAGAAAGATCGGTCCCACCGACCGCACCGGCCCCGGAGCCCCTCGATCTCCGCCAGCCCGATCTCTATTTCAACCGCGAGCTGAGCCTCATCGAGTTCAATCGGCGCGTGTTGGAGCAGGCCCGCGACGACGGCGTGCCGCTGCTGGAGCGTCTGCGATTCCTGTGCATCGTGAGCAGCAATCTCGACGAGTTCTTCGAGATCCGCGTCGCCGGGCTCAAGCAGCAGGTGGCCTTCAACGCTGCCCAAGCGGTGCCGGAGCAGTTGAGCCCGGCCGAGCAGTTGAAGCGCGTTTCCGAGGCCACCCGGGCCCTGGTGCGTGGCCAATACGCGACCTTGAACGAGGTCCTCATCCCGCGTCTCGCCGCCCAGGGGGTGCGCTTCTTGAAACGCGTCGATTGGCCGCCGCGCCTGGAGACCTGGATCAAGCGCTATTTCAATCGTGAGCTATTGCCGGTGCTGAGCCCCATGGGCCTGGACCCCGCCCACCCCTTCCCGCGCATCCTCAACAAGAGCCTGAACTTCATCGTCACGCTGGAGGGCAAGGACGCCTTCGGCCGCAACAGCGGCGTGGCCATCGTGCAGGCACCGCGCTCGCTGCCGCGGCTCATCGAGGTCCCTCAACCGCAGGCCGAGGGCCCGCACGATTTCGTGTTTCTATCCTCGATCATCCATGCCCACGTGACGGATCTCTTTCCTGGCATGCGGGCCACGGGCTGCTACCAGTTCCGCGTGACGCGCAACAGCGATCTGCTAGTCGACGACGAGGAGGTGGATGATCTATTGCGTGCCCTGGAAGGCGAATTGCCCTCGCGGCGTTTTTCCGATGCGGTGCGGCTGGAGGTGACCGATGACTGTCCGCCGGAGATGACCCAGTTTCTCATGCGGCACTTCAAGCTGCGGGAGGACGATGTCTACCAGTGCAACGGTCCGGTCAACCTCATGCGGCTCATGTCGATCGTGGATGGGCTCGATCGGCCGGACCTCAAATACCCCCAGTTCACGCCCAGCCAGCCGCTGCGCGTGGAGCGCAATACCGATCTCTTCGACGTGCTGCGCAAGGGCGATCTGCTGTTGCTCCATCCCTTCCAGTCCTTCGCCCCGGTGGTGGACTTCCTCCGCCAAGCGGCCGCCGATCCGGAGGTGCTCACCATCAAACAGACGCTGTACCGCACCGGCAGCGACTCGGCCATCGTGCGGGCGCTCATCGACGCGGCGCGTGCCGGCAAGGAGGTCACGGTGGTCATAGAGCTGCGCGCTCGCTTCGAGGAAGAGGCCAACATCGAGCTCGCCAATGACCTGCAAGAGGCCGGGGCACACGTGGTCTACGGCGTGGTCGGGCACAAGACCCACGCCAAGCTGTGCCTGGCGGTACGCCGCGAGGGCCGGCAGTTGCGCCGTTACGTGCATCTCGGCACCGGCAACTACCATGCGCGCACCGCGCGGCTGTACACCGATTATGGCCTCTTGAGCTGCGACGCCGCGCTAGGCGAGGACGTGCACAAGGTCTTTCAACAGCTCACCGCCCTCGGCCGGCCCGGCAAGCTAAAGCGTCTGCTGCAATCGCCCTTCACCCTGCACAAGGGGCTCATCGCGCTGATCGAGGCCGAGGCGCGCAACGCGCGCGAGGGCCGGCCCGCGCGCATCATTGCCAAGATGAACGCCCTCGGCGAGGAGCAGGTGATCCGGGCGCTCTATGGCGCCTCGCAGGCCGGGGTCAAGATCGACCTCATCGTGCGCGGCGTGTGCTGTCTGCGCCCCGGCATCAAGGGCGTATCCGACAACATCAGCGTGCGCTCCATCGTAGGCCGGTTCCTGGAGCACAGCCGCGTCTTCTATTTCCTGCACGGCGGCGAGGAACTCGTATTTCTATCCAGTGCCGACGGTATGGCCCGCAACTTCTTCCGGCGCATCGAGACCTGTTTCCCGATCGATGAGAAGCGCCTCAAGCAGCGGGTCCTGCAGGAGGGACTGATGAGCTATCTGAACGACAACACCCAGGCCTGGTTGCTACAAAGCGACGGCAGCTACAAACGCGCGACCTCCGGCGGCCACAAACCGCGCTCGGCGCAGCAAGGGCTCATCGAGGCACTGTGCGAGTGAGACGCGGTGCAGGGGGATGTAGCGCGGTCCGCGAGTGAGCACGGTGCGCGGCAAGTCGGACCGCTTACCCTCAAGGGGCCGGGCCCGGCATCACCGTGGGTGCGATGCCGGGTTCCGAGCGTCGCGGTACGCACGGCTGCGAGCGCGAACTCAGGAGCGTCCGCAGCAGCGCCAGATCGACGTAACAGCCGTTACGTGCATCGCCGGCGACGGCCTGGAAGGGCCATTCGGGTTCCCCCAGTGCGTCGATGACCAGCAGGGCGCCGGGGAAATTGCGGTTGCGAGTGTATCCATTGAGCGTGATCACGGTGCCGATCCCGGCCGCCGACGCGGCGCGATGACCATTGGGGGTGTCCTCGACGGCGATGCACTCGCCGCCGCTTACCCCCAAGCGATCGAGCACGTATTGGTATACCGCCGGCGAGGGCTTTTTCTCGCTCACCACGTCGCTACAGCCGATGACCGTGAACCACCGGGCCCAACCCTCGGGGAGGGCCGTATTCAGGATCTGCATGACGTTTCCCAGCGACGAGCTGGTCGCAATCGCCAACGGCAGGTGCGTCGCGCGCGCCTCTCGAAGCAGTCTCAAGACCCCCGTGCGTAGCGGCACGGGCCGCAAGCGCAGCATGCGTCTGAAGTGCTGGGTCTTGGCCGTATGGAGCTGCTGTATAAAGGCCGGGAAATGGACCCTCGTCTCGGCGAGGCCCTGCTGTCTCGCGTAGTGCTCAAGCCGCTCTCGACCGCCGGAGATGGCCAGGAGTTCCGCGTAGTGTACCCTCGACCAGTGCCAGCCGAGGTCGAAATCGGCAAAGGCGGCATTAAAGGCGCAGCGATGCACCTCCTCGGTGTCGGCCATCGTTCCATCCAGGTCGAAGATCAGGGCCTTGAGCCCGGGCATGGCCTTGAAATTCTGGCGTTGCGGCATGTTCCTGAATCGCAGTGAGCAGAAGTATATTGAAACTCTACATTAATAACAGATTAAATGCAATTGATATTGAAAGGTTTATCGCATTCTATGACGTTGCGATCGGCCTGGCGCGGGCGGCCTCGCTGGCTACGATGACGCCTTGGGTATAAACCCTTGCTGAACGACCTTCGTTCCCCGCCGGTGCATGCATGTAGGCTAATACCAGTTACGTTGGCCTGTCGTGTTAGAATTTCACGTTAGCAGGATCCAAGCCAGGGGTGTGGTAGACGCCTGGAGTGCGCTAAGCTTGACCGCAGAGAGATCTATGCGATGACCCACGGTCGGCCGATGTCGCGGCGCGGGCGCGGGGCGCCCACGAGCCCCGACGCACGCTATCTGGCCGTGACCCGCGAGCCCTTCGATGACGGCTGGGCGGACGATGACGCGCCCGCCCCCGAGCTGCACACGACGGTCACCGCCGAGCAGGCCCGTAGCATCATCAGCTACAACACGTCGCCGGACATCCCCTTCGATCGCTCGATCAACGCCTATCGCGGATGTGAGCATGGCTGCGTGTACTGTTACGCACGCCCCACGCATGCCTATCTCGATCTGTCGCCGGGCCTGGATTTCGAGAGCCGCTTGTACGCCAAGCCGAATGCCGCGGAACTGCTTAAGCAGGAGTTGAGCAAACCGGGCTACCGATGCCGATTCATCGCCCTGGGGACCAATACCGATCCCTATCAGCCCATCGAGCGGGATTGGCGCATTACCCGCCAGGTCCTCGAGGTGCTCGCCGCCTGCCACCACCCGGTCAGCATCGTCACCAAGTCCTCGCTGGTCGAGCGTGACATCGACCTCTTGACCGCGATGGCAGGGGAAGGGCTGGTCGAGGTATACCTCTCCGTGACGACCCTGGACCGCGACCTGGCGAGACGCATGGAGCCGCGCGCCGCCACCCCGCAACGCCGGCTGGACACCCTGGCGAGGCTGGCCGAGGCGGGGGTCCCGACCGGGGTCCTGTTCGCGCCGGTAATCCCGTTCCTCAACGACGCGGAGATGGAGGCTGTCCTGGAAGAGGCCGCAGCGCGCGGCGTGCGCTATGCGGGTTATGTGATGTTACGGTTGCCGCACGAGGTCCGGCCCCTGTTCGAGCAATGGCTGGCGGAACACGAGCCCGGCAAGGCAGAGCGGGTCCTGAATCGGATCCGCGACTTGCGCGGCGGCCGGGAGAACGACCCGCACTTCGGGCGGCGCATGCGCGGTACCGGGGTGTACGCGGACCTCATGCGCAGTCGCTACACGCTCGCCTGCAAACGTCTGGGATTGAATCGCTCGGCCCACGCGCTCGACACCAGCCGTTTTTCGCCGCCGATCACCCGGCCGCAACAGCTCACGCTGTGGTGATGGCGTTATTCGTAGCGTCCCGCGCCCATGGCTCCATTTCATTCGATTCCATGGCGTGCTCGCGCCCAACGGCAAGCTGCGTCCCGAGATCGTCACCAGCGTGCCGGTCAACCCCAATAACACCACAGAGAATCACGCTGAGGCACCCCGGCACTCGGCACCTGCGCGCATGAGCTGGGCCTCGTTTCTCAAACGGGTGTTCGATTATCGATTCTGTAAAATAGTTCACAGCACCGCCTACGTGGATACGCTAGCCTCGGTTCCACACTGTTGGCGCGATCACGGTGGAAACACTAGACCGGAGGACCACGATGAATTACCGACGATCCCTGCGTTGCCTGGGCGCCGCACCGCTGGCGGCCGCCCTCCTCTTGGGCTCCCTAGCGGAGGCCACCCTGGGCGCTGCGCCCCCGGTCCCGCCGCTGCCCGAGTGCGCCGAGCCGGTGACGCCCGAAACGCTCAGCGTGGGCCAACCGGCCATCGGTTTCACGGTCCGAGCGGGCGAGCGAGTCGAGCGGTTCGACGTCAAGATTCTGGGCGTCGATCGGGGCGCGCTCGGGCCCGGTAAAGACCTGATCGTGGTCGACACCGGCGGCCCGGTGATCGACGAGGGGGGCGGCGGGATCTCGGCCGGCATGTCGGGCTCGCCCGTCTCCACCGAGGACGGCAAGCTCATCGGGGCGATCGCCTACGGCTTCAGCCTGGGCCCGAGTTCGATCGGGGGCGTGACCCCGGCGCCCGACATGCTCCGGGTGTTCAACGAGCGCGCCGCAGTGGCGGCAGAGGAGGCCTTGGCCGTGGCGCGGCTCACCCCCGGCAGCCGCGCTCGGATCGCTCGCGCAGAGGGCGTCGCGGTGTCCTCGGTGGCGGAGGAGATGGGTCGCCTGAAAGTGCCAGTCTCGGTGTCCGGCAACCCCCGCCCGGAGCAGCTCAGCGCGCTACACGACGCCCTGACCGGGGCTGGTGCCAGCGTGATCCTCACCCGCGGTGGGAGCGCCACCGTCCCCCTGGGACCACCTTCGGCGAGGCTCGCACCGGGCGACGCGATCGGCGCCGCGCTGTCCTTTGGGGACCTGACCGTCGCGGCGACCGGCACGACGACCTATGTCTGCGGCGGCCAGGCGGTGGCCTTCGGACACCCCTTCCTTTTCACCGGCCCGGCCGTGATCGGCGCGACCCGGGCGACGGTCCTGGGCATCGTCGACGACCCGGCCTTTGGGCCGTTCAAGTACGCGACCCTGACCGAGCCGGTCGGGATCGTGGACAGGGACCGCTTCTCGGCGATCCGGGCGGTATTCGGCGCCGAGATCCCCACCATCCCGGTGACCCAGGACACCACGGCGCTTGATACCGGCAACCAGCGCCTGGGGGCGAGGACCGACGTGGTCGGACCGACCGGCACGCCGCTCGGCAGGCTTCTGTTCGCGCGCTTCGCCTTTTTGCACAGCTTCACCAACATCGACCAGACCTTCGACCAGATATCTGGGGGGAGCGCCGGGATCTCCTGGACGATCTCGGGAGTGAGGACCGGCTCGGGGCAACCCTTCACGCTGGCGCGCGCGAATCGTTGGACTTCGCCCGACGACATCTCGTTCGGCGCGACCGACGAGCTCTTCCTGGCGCTGGGCGAGCTCGCGTCCCAGGACTTCGAACCGATCGAATTCACGGGGCTCGCGGTGGACGACGTCTCGGTCGAACAGACGGTCCGTCGCTACCGGGTCGAAAGGGTCTTGTGGGCACGTAACGCCCGCCGTTTCGCCGATGTGGAAAGGCTTAGGGTGCGTCGGGGCGACACAATCCGCGCGCGCATCGAGCTGCGGGCCCTCGACGACGGGTCGCAGAGGGCCGAGAGGATGAGCTTCCGGGTCCCGGGCGGACGTCGGCGCGGCGTGATCCGGATCGCCGGCGGCGCGACTCTGGC
>JBOIDW010000093.1:0-16558 GCA_050740655.1 Gammaproteobacteria bacterium
TATCGTGACGTCGTAAAGGTCATGCCGCAGGTCTTGTTTGAATCGATCGGTATCGAAACCGGCATCGTAATCGATGACGCTATCGGCATCGATCATCAGACCGTATTCGATATCCGGCCGCTCCCGCAGCTTCTGCAAGGCGAAGCTACGGTTGTAAGCGAAATCGCGCCACGGCTCTTCGATGACCTGCCCGGGTAGCACCATTTCACGCAGAAAATCCCGAATGACCCGTTGCGTGCCGTCGCTGGAGCCCGTATCCACAACCAGTACGTAGTCAATCAGAGGCAAGACGCTCTCCAGACAGCGGCGGATGATATGCACCTCGTTCTTCACGATCATGCACAGGCCGATGGTCTTCATGGATGCCCCCCTCTCGAAAAAACGCACCGCTCGGCTTATACCCACAGATGCAGGAGCAAAAAAACGCCCCGGGTTTTGCCCGGGGCATTGACCTCATTTCAGGCTAGACCGCTTACGGATTCGCGCAGGTCACTGTCGCGGTGACAAACCAAGTGCCGCTGAAGGGATTATTTTCAGTGCCCGTTGCGGTCCAGCCAGTCGTACCGGAAAACGTCGAGGCGACCAGTTGAACGTTACCGTCCTGAAGGCTGATCGTTGCGCCGCCGCCAATCGCAACCTTCGGGGATACGCAAGTGGCCATCACGCTCTTCGGCGAGTTCGAGTCTGTCGCACTCGAAGCACTCACGGTAGCGAGGCCGGCGATCGGGCTTGCGGGACCGGCGGCTCCCGTCGCACCGGTAGCACCAGCAGGGCCGGTTGCGCCGGTTGCTCCTACATCACCATCAGCACCTGCCGGTCCCGTTGCACCCGTTGCACCCGCGGCACCTGCCGGTCCGGTTGCACCACTAGCTCCGGCCGCACCGTCGGCACCCGTAAGCCCGGTGGCTCCCGTCGCGCCCGCAGTACCGTCAGCCCCGGTTGCGCCGGTTGCGCCGGTGGCTCCCGCAGCACCATCAGCACCTGCCGGTCCGGTTGCACCAGTAGCACCGGTCGCACCGATGGCTCCCGTTGCGCCCATAGTACCGTCAGCCCCGGTTGCTCCGGTAGCGCCAGTAGCTCCCACATCACCGTCAGCACCTGCTGCTCCGGTCGCACCCGTAGCGCCGGTAGCGCCGGCCGCACCGTCGGCACCCGTAAGCCCGGTGGCTCCCGTCGCGCCCGCAGTACCGTCGGCTCCGGTTGCTCCAGTTGCGCCGGTGGCTCCAACAGCACCATCAACACCTGCCGGTCCCGTTGCACCCGTAGCGCCGGCCGCGCCGTCGCCACCCGTCGGTCCGGCCGCACCTGTAGCTCCGGTCGCACCGTCGGCACCCGTCGGTCCGGTTGCTCCGGTGGCTCCCACATCACCGTCAGCGCCTGCCGGTCCGGTTGCACCCGTCCCTCCCGTTGGGCCTACGACAGATCGCGAGGTACCCCAAGTCCCGGCGGTTTTCGGTCCATACAGAATATCGGTGTCGATGTCGTAATAGTAGTCGCCGTCCATACCCACGGTATTGGCGGGCACGCCGTGACCGCTGCTCACTATGTTCCTACCGTCCGCCCCAGTGGAACCGGTCGCGCCGGTTGCCCCGGTAGCTCCCGTCGCACCGACGGCACCGGCCGGACCTATTGCGCCCGTCGCCCCGCTTGCACCAGCCGGACCGCCCGCCCCCTCGTAATCGAAACGCATACCCGCCAGCATCAGATCACAGGCGACCCCGCGACGCTTGCTCTTAACGGCGACCCGTACGCTAGCGTACTGATCGTTAGCCGAGCTATAGACGGCGGGGATCGTGGCCGGATCAAATAGCGACGAGACCGGCAACTCGACCACCGTGCCCGCACCCGCGACCTGAGTCATGTTGGCGGCGGGTATACCGGATACTACGAGGGCACTGGACTGGCCATTTTCCGAGAAGGATGCACCGAGTCCGATTTTACACCTGGCGAAATTCCTGCTCTTCACTACAAACACCAGCTTGGCGGCCGGGGCGACGGTGGGCGGCAGGATCATGTCCTCGGGCAGGGTAAAGTCGAGGTACGCGAACTGCGTACGCCTTGCCGGAGGATTGAGCCGCACGCCCGCCCAATTCCTAGGCGTTGGCCTCAATATAGCCGTCGTCGCGTTGTGACTTTGGGTGGGAGCGACCCATAGGCTGTCGGTGGGAACCGGGGCTTGGGCCTGTGCCGGCGCGATAAACGCCGCTTGTGCCGCCAGTACCAGCCCCAGCGCGCTCATCGGGCCGCGCAGGTTCGAACTTGAGGCCGGGTCCTGTTGGATGATTTCCGATGGAAGTAGTTTGTTCATAGTGGGGTAATGATCTCGTGTGTTGGTCTGCTATATTCCTTGCTAGTCGTGACGGACTAGGTCGGTCATCGGGGGTCATATACCCCCGTCCATTGGTTCCTGGCGATTGCGGGCGGGACTTCCGCTACAGGCTGCACGCCTCTCGCGTCAGTGCGAAATTTGCCGGCTCGACATTAACTGAGTTTTCGCTTAGGCAGCTTCCGTACCATGTCACGTGATCAGGATTATTTATTTTCAGAGACAATGAGTTATATTCGTGCGCCCGGTTTGATACTCGCGTACCGTGTAATTAACGAGATGGGTTGAGTGTTGTCCCGCAGAGACAGTTTCATGTCGGTTATTGTGTTTTCAATTCATGCATAGTCACGAATACACCATTACAAAAGTCAACCGAAGACAATTGCAGTATGCGAACGGCCTCGCGACGAAACCGAGCATTAGCCGCATCAAGCGTCTGCAGAAGCTGTCGCAACCTCAGTATCGCCTTCGCATGGGGATGTGCGGGTGTTCTATGACGTGACCGGGGAATCGGCCCGTAACGAGGATGCGCCTCAAGACCTTCACGCACGGGCTGCTGCCCCCGGTGCCTGCCGCTTGATTATGCGGCGATTGGGCGCAGAAAGGGGTGGCCGCCCCCGTCAGTGGAGGACCTGGTCGAGACCGTAGACCAGCGATATACCGACGGCGATAAGACTCACCTGCACGACCGACTCGTTCACGGCGGTGCGCTCGTGCAGGCCCGGGATGAGATCGGCTACGGCCACATAGATAAAGCTCGATGCGGCGATGGCCAGTACATAAGGCAAGGCGCCGGTCAGGTAGCTGAGCCCTAGCCAGGCGAGCAGGGAACCCGCGAGCGTTGTGAGGCTCACGGCGACGTTATACACGATGGCGTCGCGGCGCGAATAACCGCTGTGCAGGAGGATGGCAAAATCGCCCACCTCCTGCGGGATCTCATGCGCAGCGACCGCCAGGCCGGTCAGCACGCCGAGCCGAAAGTCGGTCAGGAAGGCCCCCGCGATCAGCGCCCCGTCCACGAAGTTGTGTATGGCATCCCCCACTAGGATCAGCGTACCCGCGCCCCGGCCGCTGCGTGTCGGGATCTCGGTATGCCCGGCGCAGTGCTCGGTGTGACAGTGCCGCCAGATCACCATCTTTTCCAGCAGGAAGAACAGCACCAGACCGAGCATTACGCTGAGCGTAATGCGCGGCGCGGCAGCGCCCTCGACCTGGGCGAGCGCCTCCGGGAGCAGCCCCAGGAAGGCCGTGCCGAGCAGCGTGCCGGTGGCGAGGCTTACCAGATGCGGCAGAACGCTGCTACGATGCCGCTCCGGCAGCAACAGGAACAGGCTGGCGGCGAGCACGCTGAGCAGCCCGGCCAGCAGGCTGCACAGGAGTATGGGGATGAGGGTGTTCACTCGTTACGGTAGGATAAGCGGCCCGCGCGGCAGTTTAACGCCCGGACCCGCGCCTGGGCAGGGCGATATGCGGCGGGCAAAGACCTCGGATCCACGTTGGAAAACGGTTAGTATAAGTTAACGGTGTTGCTCGGAATAACTAAGGCTTGGGTATACATTGGGTATACTCGGCCGTGATAGAAACCTTGAGGAGTGATTGATGGGATTGAGTAGCACACGGATTACCGGCTTGGCGAAGGACCTGGAGGGCAAGCACCCCAAGGATATTATGCAAGCGGCCTTGGAGCACTTCGACGCGATCGCCATCTCCTTCAGCGGCGCCGAGGACGTGGTGCTGGTGGATATGGCCAGCCGAATAAGAAAAGACATCCAGGTATTCTCCCTGGATACCGGCCGCCTGCATGCGGAGACCTACCGTTTCCTGGATGAGGTGCGCAAGCATTACCAGCTCGCTATCGAGGTGCTGTTCCCGGAGGCTGCCGCGGTGGAGCGCATGGTGCGGGAAAAAGGCCTGTTCAGCTTCTATGCGGATGGGCATCAGGAATGTTGTGGCGTACGCAAGGTCGCGCCCTTGCGGCGCAAGCTTGCGACCCTCGAGGCGTGGATCACCGGCCAGCGCCGCGATCAAAGCCCGGGGACGAGGACCGCGGTGCCGGTGATCGAGCCGGACCGGGCGTTTTCGACACCGGAGCATGCGCTGGTCAAGTTCAATCCGCTGGCCAACTGGAGTTCGGCGCAGGTCTGGGACTACATCCGCAACGAGGGCGTACCGTATAACGAGCTGCACGGCCGCGGATTTATCAGCATCGGCTGCGAGCCCTGCACCCGCCCCGTGCTGCCCAACCAGCATGAGCGCGTCGGACGCTGGTGGTGGGAGGAGGCGACGCTCAAGGAGTGCGGGTTGCACGTCGCCAACAAGGCCGCCGCCACCGGTTGAGCGCCGCATGCACATCACCCTGGTCGAGAAGATCAAGGCGGACGGCCAGCCCTGCCGCAAATGCCGTGAGGTCCACGAGCGCCTGGAGACCATGGGATCGTTAGCGCGCATCGATCGCATCGTGCTCGCCGATGAGCGTGACGCGGGGTCGGAAGGCATGCAGCTCGCGGCGCGTCATAATCTGGACGTCGCGCCGTTTTTCCTGGTCGAGGATGGGCCGGAGCTGCGGGTCTACACCTCGTTCTTACGCTTCCAGCAGGAGGTCTTGAAACGCCAGACCTCGGCGCAAGAGGAGATCGCGGAGATCATGGACCGAAATCCCGATCTCGATTTTATTTAGGCCTCGCAACTGGGGGTCTCGTGCGGCACGGCGGGCATCGCGGGCGCTCAGCCCCTTACGCATGCCCCGTGTGCTCCCGCCCACGCTGAATTCCGAATCGTTCTATCAGAACCGTGCGGCGTCCGCGCAGTGTACAGGTCGGGCTGGTGCAGATGCATTGCGCCGAGGACGCGCGAGACAATCTCGATAAGGCCTTGCGCATGACCCGCGAGGCGGCCGGACGCGGGGCGCAGATCGTGTGCCTGCCGGAGTTGTTTCGTTCCCGGTATTTCTGCCAAGTCGAGGACCACCGTAATTTCGATCTCGCCGAGGCCATCCCCGGGCCCAGCACCGAGGCCTTTGCGGCGCTCGCCGCCGGGCTGGATATCACCGTGATCGTCAGCCTGTTCGAACGCCGCGCCGCGGGCCTGTTCCACAATAGCGCCGTGGTCATCGACGGTGCGCGCGGGAATCTGGGCCTTTATCGCAAGATGCATATCCCGGACGATCCCCGTTATTACGAGAAGTTTTACTTCACGCCGGGCGATCTCGGTTTCAAGTCCTTCGCCACCCGGCACGGCGCGCTCGGCGTGCTCATCTGCTGGGACCAATGGTACCCGGAGGCGGCGCGCCTCACGGCGCTCACCGGTGCCGAGGTGCTGTTCTATCCGACCTCGATAGGCTGGCATCCCAGCGAGAAGGCCGAATACGGCGCCCGGCAGCACGAGGCCTGGGAGGTCTCGCAGCGCGCCCATGCGGTGGCCAACGGCTGCTACGTAATAACCGTCAACCGGACTGGCTTTGAGCCTGACCCGTCCGCACCGGACCAGGGCCTGGAATTTTGGGGCCAAAGCTTTGTCGTCGCGCCGGATGGCGCCGTCCTGTTCCGCGCCTCCCGCCATCAGGAGGAGGTCGCGGTCGTGACCGTCGATCTGGCCCAGGGGGAGGACATCCGGACCCACTGGCCCTTCCTGCGCGACCGGCGCATCGATGCCTATGCAGGCATCACAAAACGCTATTTGGATTCCTAGCGTGGCGGGCCCGCCCATGTTGCTTCAACAAAGGATTGACACACGACGTTCGATTCGGTGTGGTCTCAGACGCGGCTCGCTGGATAGCGCGGGCTAAGGCGGGGGCACGGTATGCACCGATTGGTTCATGTTTTCGCGTTTGTGGTGCTGGCTATCGTCAGCCCGCCGGGTCGGGCCGAGGCTACGACCGTGCCCTGGCACGGCAGCCCCGTTTTGGAACCCGGTCTCGGCCGGCAGGACGTGCTGCTCTTCGAGGACTTCGAACAGGCGGATTATCCCAATCGCTGGCTCACCTGGTTTGATAGCGCGGCGGGTGCGGGGCTCGTCGCAGGCCCTGCCCCGCAGGTCTTCGCCGGCCGGCGCTCCGCCTATTTACAGGCCCAGGCCGGCCAGCACGCCTCGTTGGGCACCGGGGAATATGTGCCGGCTGCGCCGCTCGAGGGCGAGGCGTTTCTACGGCTCTATCTGCGTCTCGATGAGCGGTTCTCCATGGGTACCTGCGCCCGGCTCAAGCTATTCGGGATCAATGCCGGGGCCAGCGTGGAGAATACCTATGGCGGTGCCGGCCATCGGCCTAACGGCCAGGATAAGTTCTCGGTCACGCTGGGGATCGACCGCGCCAGCCAGTTAAACGTCTATGTGTATCACCCCGAGCAGCACGACGGCTGGGGGGATACCGCTTATTGCAATGGTTTCTTTTGCTCGGCCGGGATCGATCCGGGCCGATGGTATTGCCTGGAGTTGATGCTGAAGCCCAATACCCCGGGCCGGCGCGACGGGGCCATCAAGGCGTGGTTGGACACCGAGCCGGTCATCGACCTCGACGGCTTGCGACTACGGGATGCCGATACGGTGAAGATCCGCCGTTTCCCCGTGATGAATTATTTTGGCGGTAGCGGAGGCTGGAATACCTCCCCGCAGGACCAGCGGACCTATGTGGACAACTTGGTGATCAGCCGCAAGCGGATTGGCTGCCTGGGCGCCATGCCCCGATAAAAATTGCGTTGCTCACGGTGAAAAGCAACGGCAACAGCGACTATAATTAAACATGGCGCGATCGGTTCCCGTGCCGGTTTGAGACCACCGGAACGTCAGCGCCTTAACCCCCCTCACGAAGCGTGCTTCCGTCGATGTTGGCTTGCCAGGGATCAGGCACTAAACGGAGGGGCGCGCGCGACCCGCCTTGGGTAAGGGATAGCTTGCATGTATATTGCTGCATATTCGCCGCGGAGGTAAAAAAACTGATGAAAAAACGATTCCAAACCGGCGCCCGCTTCCTGCTGCTCGGCGTGGTCCTGGCCGCATTCGGCATGTCATCCGCGGCGCCGGTCCGATATCCACGAACGCCCTTTATTGAGATCCCGGAACTGCGCCATGCCGTCGAGTTCTGGCGTCAAGTATTCGCCGTGTGGCGACAAGACCAGGTGGCCTTGCACGATAACGAGCACCTCAACCTCGTCTATGAGGTAATGGACCTGCCCGGCGCGACCCACGACAGCTTGACGTCCTCGCAACGCGCCACCGTCGAACTGCGGCGTAAGTCGCTGGAGTCGCGATTGCGCGAGATGGAGCGGCGGGTGCGTGCCCGATCGGCGCTCAGCAAGGACCAGCAAAGGCTTTTTGCAAGCGTCGTGCGGCGTGCCGGTCGCCACGCCGTCATGGGTGCCAGCACCCGGTTGCGAACGCAGCGCGGTATTCGCGAGCGCTTCAAGCGCGGCGTGGAGCTGAGCGGGCGCTACGATGGGTTATTGCGCCAGGTGTTTCGCGAGGCCCGTCTGCCCGAGGACCTGGCCTATTTGCCCCACCTCGAGTCGTCCTTCGTCAGCCGGGCGCACTCGTCCGCGGGTGCCGTCGGTATCTGGCAGTTCATGCCCGCGACCGGCCGGAGCTTTCTGCGCATGAACCGAGCCGTCGACGAGCGTTACGACCCGGTGCTCGCGGCACACGGCGCGGCGCGTTACCTGGGTAACGCCCATGCCAAGCTGGGTGACTGGGGGCTGGCCGTTACCTCGTATAACCATGGCGTAAGTGGCATGCTGCGCGCGAAACGGCAATTCGGGATTGATTTTCCGCGCATCGTGCGCAGCTACCGGGGCCGTAGCTTCGGTTTTTCCTCGCGTAATTTCTATGCTGAGTTTCTGGCCGTGCGCTCCATCTTGTCGCGTCTGTCTCGCTACTTTCCCGAAGGGATCCGGTTCGACGCGCCGCACGACCAGGAGCTCGTGGAGCTGACGCGCGATCTACCGGTGACGCGGCTGGCGAGCATGTATCGGTTAAGCCTCGCTGAGCTTTCCGGAATCAACCCGGCCTGGACCTCAAGCGCGCGCCGCGGATCGGTTTCGCTACCGGCGGGGACCAGGGTCTGGTTGCCGGCGAACGCGGCGCGACCTGCAAACGCTGCCGGTTATGCGCGCAGCATCGTCCGCGCCGGGCGGCCGGTGCGGCACGTCGCGCTCCGCGGCGCGGCGCACGGCGGGCGCCCGGACCTGCCGGGCAAGGACGAGGCGAGGCGCAAGCGACTGCTGGCCGATACCCCGGAAGCGTTGGTCCGCGCGCCAGCGGCACCGCCTACAAGCGTCGGGTTACCCATCGAGTCGAGCCCAGGCAAGGCCAACCGTTTCTAAGCGACCAGCGCGGCGGCACTATTTCCCACGCCCGATCTCTAATCCGCAATCACTCGACGGGATACGCGATGCGCTGCTCTCTGTGTAAGCCGGTACTTAAGACCCTGGCAATAGGTACAGCCGTTTTGATACTCGGCGGCACCGTCTATCTCGCGGCCGGCGAGCTTCGCTCGTCTCAGGTTCAGGCGGAATACCTGTCTGCAACGAGCGGGATGTTGACCTACCGCGTCAAACCGGGTCCTAGCCCGAGTATCGAGTTCCCGGTCAGCGGACCCTCTGACCGGCGACTGGGATACGTGGATCTGCCGCGCTTCGTCGAGCGCTTGACCAGGGACGGCTTCGAGATCAAGGCGCAAGCGCGCATGTCGCCCGCGCTGGCGCGCCTGTCCGATCTAGGTCTGTTCGCGACCTACAAGGAAAAGGCCAAAGCCGGACTGCGCCTGCGCGATCGCGACGATCGAAACCTGTTCCACACCGCCTTTCCGCAGCGCGGGTATCAGGACTTTTCCGCCATACCCTCGCTCCTCCTGAAGACGTTGCTCTACATCGAGAACCGCGAGCTCCTCAACGACGACCAGCCGTATAAGAATCCGGCCATCGAATGGGACCGCTTCGGACGCGCGGCGCTGGATGTCTTGATGAATAAGGTGGGCGGCGATGGGCACGTCACGGGTGGCAGCACGCTCGCTACCCAGATCGAGAAATACCGCCACTCGCCGGGCGGGCGTACCGGCTCGATCGTGGAGAAGTTCCGCCAAATGGCCAGCGCCTCGCTGCGCGCGTATCTCAATGGCCCGGACACCTCGGAGGCGCGCCGCGCGATTGCGCTCGCGTATCTCAATACCGTGCCTCTGGCCGCCGCCCCGCGGTTTGGCGAGGTCCATGGCCTAGGCGACGGCTTATGGGTATGGTATGGACGGGACCTCGCCACCGTCAACGAACTATTGAGCGAGGCGAAGCTGGGTACGCGCGAGGCCACCGGCAGGGAGCAGGCCGCCGCCTATCGGGACACGCTGGCCCTCATGCTGGCACAGCGCCGTCCGACCTACTATTTCGGGCGCGGCCACGCGGCGCTGCAAGGCCTGACCGATAGTTATCTGCGCCTCTTGGCCCGCGACGGGGTCATCCCGGCCGCGTTGCGTGACGCGGCGCTTGCCATCCGCAGCGCGTTGCGCGGCACACCCGTCGATCCGCGCCAGGAGAGCCTGCCGGTCAGCAAGACCGAAACGGTGCTGCGTACGCGCTTGGCCAAGCAGTTGGGGGTAGCGCGGCTCTACGACCTCGATCGCCTGGATTTGAGCGTCAAGAGCACCATAGACCACCATGCCCAACAGGCGGTTACCGGGATACTCCGCGGCCTTTCCAGCCCGTCGGGCGCGCGTGACGCCGGCCTGTTTGGCGTGCGCCTGTTTGGAGGCGCCGAGCACTTGAGCGAGGTGGTTTACAGCCTGACCTTGTTCGAGCGCAGCGGCAAGGGCAATCTATTGCGGATCCAGACCGATAATTACAATCAGCCGTTGGATATCAATGAGGGCGTGCGTCTCGATCTGGGTTCAACCGCCAAATTGCGCACGCTGGTGAGCTATCTGGAGATCATTGGCGATCTGTACCAGAAGTATCATACGCTGCCGGCCCCGACCTTACGCAAGATCAGCATCCACCGTCGCGACCATTTGTCACGTTGGGTGATCGGCCGCATCGTCGCCAATCCCGCCATCACGCTGCCGAAGGTCCTGGACGAGGCGCTGCAGCGGCCCTATTCGGCGGCCACGGGCGAGCGGTTCTTTACCGGCGGCGGCTTACACACCTTTGCCAACTTCAATGCCTCCGATAGCGGCCGCGTCATGCCGGTGCTCCACGGTTTCCGCAACTCCGTCAATCTGGTGTTCATCCGGCTCATGCGGGACATCGCGTACCACCACCTCTACAAACCGGGTGCAACAGGGGCCGAGATGGAGAAGGCCGACAGCGAATGGCGGAGGACGTTTCTCGCCCGCTTCGCCGACGAGGAGGGACGCCTGTTTCTCCGGCGCTTCTATGACAAATACCGCGGCAAGGACGCGGAAGGCGCGCTCGCGCTGCTGGTCCAGGGCGTGGTCCCCGGCGCGCGCCGGCTCGCGACCATCTACCGCTCCGTGTACCCGGCGCACGATATTCGCACCTTCGCCAAGTTCTTGCGCACGCGCTTGAAACAGCCGCGTTTCCCGGACCAGAGCATTGCCGAGCTATTCGAGACCTATACGCCCGCACGCTACAACCTGCATGATCGCGGATACATCGCGCACGTCCATCCCTTGGAGCTATGGCTGGTGCATTACCTGGTGCGCCACCCGCAGGCGAGCTTCGAGGAGGTGGCGGAACGCAGCGCCGACGAGCGCCAAGCCGTCTACGAGTGGCTGTTCAAGAGCCGCAGCCAGCACGCGCAGAACAGACGCATCCAGGGCCTGCTCGAGATTGAGGCGTTTTCCGAGATCCACCGTTCCTGGCGCCGGCTTGGCTATCCGTTCAAGACCTTGACGCCCTCCTACGCTTGCGCCATCGGGGCCTCGGCCGATCGGCCCGCGGCCCTGGCCGAGCTGGTCGGGATTCTATTGAACAACGGCGTACGTTATCCGACGGTACGCTTCGAGTCCCTGCGCTTCGCTGCGGGTACGCCCTACGAGACCGTGCTGGAACGCGCGGAGGGCCGCGGCGAACAGGTGTTGTTGCCGGAGGTTGCCGCCGCCGCGCGTGCCGCCATGATCGAGGTCGTTGAGAACGGCACGGCGCAGCGCTTGAAGGGGAGCTACACGGCCCCGGACGGCACGCCGCTCGTGCTCGCCGGCAAGACCGGTACCGGAGACCACCGGCGCGAGATCTACGGGCGCGGGGGCCGCTTGCTGAAGAGCCTAGTGGTGACGCGCAGTGCCACCTTCGCCTTCATGTTGGGGGAGCGGTTCTTCGGTACCATCACGGCCTATGTCGCCGGCCCGAGTGCGGCACGCTACCACTTTACCAGCAGCCTCCCGGTCCAAATTCTGAAATCCCTCGCGCCCACCTTGCAACCCGTCCTCGCCAGAAGTTTTCCGGCTGGCGGGAATGGACTCATCGTAAGCAAGGGTTGATCGCCGGCCCAAGGCCGCTACCGATATTTCAATCCTCGCGGGCCGTCACTCGCGCGAGACGCCAAAACGCCCCGATACTTCGCGCCTCGGACCCACGAAGGGCACGAGAACGGCTCGCTTCGCGACGGATACCCGCCTGATTGACATCCCATAAGCTCAGCAGTACTTTCCCTCGCGAGAAAAAAAGTCGTTAAAAATCGCTATTTTCTTCGATTGTCGTTCCCGGAAGCGGAGTGACTTTCCAGGGGATGTAGGACGCGCTCCACGCCGGCGTAGCGTTGGCCTTGTGGTGCTGCTGCTACGGCATTTAGATCCATCTTTAGTTAGGACTCTTCAAAACAGATTGACCTGGCCGGACGCGATCTCGGCCCAGGGGACGATCTCGATATCGGGGGCCAGGTAACGCCGCTCCCGGCCGCTGGATACCAGCCACCCGCGGCGCAGGCCGAGGTCCTTCATGCATTGGCGCAGGCCCGCCGCCGCGTAGCGGTCCACCGCCGCACCGAGCTTGATCTCGATGGGGAGAATGCGCCGCCCTTCAACGATCAGTAGATCCACCTCGGCCCCGGCCTGGGTCCGCCAGAAGAAAAACTCGGGCCGGACCAACTGACGTGCGGCTAGCGCTGCAAGCTCCTCGATGACCAAGCCCTCGAACGAGGCCCCCCGCCTGGGCCAGGTCGCCAGATCACGGGGCTCGCGTAGCCCGGCCAGGAAGTGCAGCAATCCGGAGTCCCTCACATAGAGCTTCGCGCTTTTCGTCAGGCGCTTCTGCACGTTGGCATGGTAGGGCCGCAGGCGGCGGATCATATAGCCGCCCTCCAGCACGTCCAGGTCGCCGGCCACGGTGTGCGAAGACACGGACAGGGAACGCTCCAAGTCCGACACGTTGAGCAGGTTGCCGTGCACGTGGGTGAGCATCGTCCAGAGCATCCGCAACCGGCGGGCGGGCAGCCCTATCCCGAGACTGGGGAGGTCCCGTTCCAGAAACGTGGAGACATACGCGCCGAACCATTCGCCGCGGACATGCGTTTCCCGCAGGGCGTGAATCGGGGGGAAACCACCCCAGAACCAACGTTGCGCGAAGCGCCTCGTCCCGGCCAGTTCCGCCGCGAGAAACGGGGTCAATTCGAGTAGCGCCACACGACCGGCCAGCGTCTCGGAGACCGAGCGCATGAGGGCGGGGCTTGCAGACCCGAGCAGCAGAAAACGACCTTTGGCGCGTGAACGATCGATCACGTGGCGCAGTACCGAAAAGACCTCGGGTTGGCGCTGCGCCTCGTCAATAACCACCGAGCGGGGATGCGCGTCGAAGTATCCCTCGAGATCGGCGGCGAGCATGACCAGGTCTGCCGGTCGCTCCAGGTCGAGGTGAGTCCAATCCGGCAGAGCATGGCGTGCGAGGGTGCTCTTACCGCACTGGCGCGGACCAACGAGCAACACCGCCGGAAAAGCGCGAAGGAGGAAACGCAGCCGCTGGACCTGCAATCGCTGTAGGTACTGCATACCTTGCACTTTTGCATGATAGGTTCAAAAATACAAGATATACTTCGCACGGAAGGCAGGCGCCCTGGACACCCGCTGCACCGTCTGCGGCGGCGCTCACCGATCGATAGCCGATCGGACCCCGTGGACTCCGGTGCGAGCCCGGAGAAATTCGGCAACGAGGCCCGGTGCCGCGAACAAACAATGCCTAGCCAACGCCGCCCGGCCCGATGATCTCGACCGGATCGCCCACGCGGATCGCCTTGCCGGCCTCGGACACCGCAATACGTGTATTGACCGCCAGCCGGTAGTAGTGATCAAAGCGGGAGCGCGCCGCCCAGGGTGGCAGGGTTTCTGCGCGCCGCGCGGCGAGGGTCTTCTGGAACCCGCGGTCTTCGCTGCCAGTCAGCGGATCGCGGGTCGGCACCACGCAGCGCTGGCACGGGTTCGTGCCCTCGACGTGCACGCCACCGATCCGGAAACAAACCGTCGTGCCTGGCTCTCCGTATAGGCGGTCTTCCCAGAACGCCGGGACCTCGTCGATCTCCAGGTTGGCGCGAAAGCGCAGCCGCATCTGGTCCTCAGTCCGGCCGGGAAACCAGCCGGCGACCGCAGCGAGCGTGGCGGTCGTGATAATGGTAGGCCCATAAGCCTCCCGGTCATCAGGAAAGCCGCTGTCCGGGTCATCGCGGATGCCCACCGGGAATCCGAAGAACGCGCCTAACCAGGCGGCCAGCGCCGCGCGCTCTCCGTCGAGATCGAACGCGCGCTCTTCGCGGTCGGTGCGCAGCACGACGCGCGATCCGGCGTCGTCATACCGGGCGCGCAACCGATGCACGTCCGGCAGCCTCTTGCCGTTCACAAAGCGACCCGCCTCATCCACGATCGCATAGCGGCGGTCGCGCTCCAAGGCGCCCTGGGCCGACACGCGGGCCTCGGCGACGCCGATCCCGTCCAGAGACTTGATCGGATACAGAACGATGCGCGTGATACGGGCCATGCGAGGTCGTGTGAATGATTCCTTAGGAGTTGTTATTGCGGACCAAACCAGTCTCTCGGGTCCGCTGGAGGGGAAAGCTTAGCACGACGAGCCCGTGGGGTCGGGACCGGTACCGTAGTCTCGTGCGCATGCGTCTACCCGTGGCCGGGCGGATGGGCGTCGTCGTCCTCGACGTTGGAACCCTTGAGCCCCACAACTGGGGTTGACTTCACCTTCACCGCAGGAATCCTTTCGGTTGGATCGGCGATGTCGCCCTCGCTCATTGTTACGCGCTGCCGCTCACGATCTGCAAGTCTCCGCCGGAGCTGTGCCTACTTGCAGCCAGTGCCGCCCCGCGATTCAGATGAAGTCCGCGCCTTAGACACGTCGGCCCTCGGTCGGCCAGCGGCGTCCATAGCCAGCCAGACGGCCCAGCCCAACGGCCTATTGCCCCATTCGAAAATCAATCCGCATAATATGGCGGTCCTTTGGGAGAGAGCCGAATGACTGGCGAGCGGTCGACTTGTTCTGGGCGCCTAACGGGCAAGAGCAAGCCTTTAAGCGAATCGATTGCGTTTCCGAGCAAGGACGGGCAGTCGTCGCTGCGGCTCGACATATCTCTACCAACGTCGCGCGAGCGCTTGCATGCCTAACGCTAACCACCTGTTCTTGAGCTACAGCAGCCGCGATCGCGACAAAGTGCGGGCCGTACATCGCTATTTGAGCGAGCGCGGCATCACCACGTTTTTCGACCAGCAGAACCTGCACGCGGGACAGAACTGGCCTCAGGCGCTGGAACAAGCGTTACGAGATTCCAGCGCCGTTGCCGTGTTTGTCGGCGCGCAGATAGGTAACTGGCAATGGCCCGAGATCGGCTTCGCGCTTGACCGTCAGGCCAATGACCAGCAGTTTCCCGTCATTCCCGTGTTGCTTGAGGGTGCCGACACCAGTCGTTCGTTCCTGTTCTTGAACACCTGGGTGGACCTGCGCGGCGTGCGCCTGGACGATACGGGAGCGCTCAATAGCCTGCTCGACGCGGTATCGAGGCCCGGTATTAGCCTGGACGTGCAGCTCATCGATCTCAATCCCTATCGCGGCCTGGAGATCTTCGATGAGGCCCACTCGCCGTTTTTCTTCGGCCGCGAGAAGTTCATTGACGATCTCTTCGATCGCCTCACGCAACAACGCAAGAAGTTCGTCGCGGTGATCGGTGCCTCCGGTAGCGGCAAGTCGTCCGTGGTGCGCGCGGGTTTGGTACCCAAGCTGCGGCGCCGGCGCCCGCCCCATGAAACATGGGACGTGGCAGTGTTCACCCCCGGCGAACGGCCCTGGTTCCGATTGGCCGATGCGCTCGGTCCGCTGCGTTTCCCGGACAAGAGCGACACCGAGCTCGATATCGAAATCGACAAGCTCGCCGGCGCGCTTCATTCGGGGGAGCTGAGTCTCGAATCCTTACTCGATCGCATCTTACAGCGCCAGGGCAAGCTGCATCGTTTGCTGCTGGTCGTGGATCAGTTCGAGGAGCTGTTTACCCTCACCCCGGCTCAGGACCGGGGAGTATTCATCAATCGCTTAGTGGACAGTCTCGCAGTTGAAGGGCTCGTGCTCGTGCCTACACTGCGTGCGGATTTCTATGGCCAGGCGATCGAAGCCAATCGGCGTCTAAGTGACATGCTCGGCCAGGAGCAAGTCACCCTGGGACGCCTGACCGCCGAGGAATTGAGCCGCGCCGTGGTCGAGCCGGCACGTCTGGCGCGCCTGGAGTTCGATCCGGGACTACCCGAGTTGTTGTTACGTGACGCGGGGAACGAGCCCGGGAGCTTGCCGCTGCTGCAGCACGCGCTGCTCAGTTTATACCTGCAGCGCCAAGGCAATCGACTGACCAGCACCGCATACCAAACCATTGGCGGCATTCGCAAGGCGATTGCCAATTCCGCCGAGCGTGAGTTCAACCGTTTCGAGGCGCAAGGCAAGGGAGCCTTGGTGCGCAGGGTCTTCACTCAGCTCGTTCGCCTGGCGCGGGCCGACGAGGGGCTGGAGGATACCAGGCGCCGCGTCGCCATGAGCACCCTGCCGCCCGACGCCAGAGCCATTGTGGATGAGTTCGCCAGTTACCAGTTTCGCCTCCTGGTCAAGGCGAGCGAACGCGTTGCCGCGAGCGCGCGCAACGAAAGTAGTGAGCAACCCCGGGCGGGCGAGCAGGAAACCGTAGAAGACGCCCACGAAGCGCTCATCCGCGAGTGGGATCGGCTCAAGAGCTGGCTCAATGAAGACCGTGGGTTTTACCTCTGGCGGCAGCGCTTGGATCAGGCGATTAGAGACTACGAGGAGCACGGCAAACAGGCGGACTATCTCC
>JBOIDW010000094.1:0-2639 GCA_050740655.1 Gammaproteobacteria bacterium
GTGTCGTACCGATCCCAGTAGATCAGGAAGCCGGCCGGGCCGTCGGCCATCTTTTTCTTCATCTCGGGGCTCTGCATCTGCTTGGCGTCCGCATACGGAAAACGATACTGCCCGCGCGGGACCTTCGCCCGACGGAAGGCCTCCAGGATCGAGGCCTCCTCCGGCAGGCCCTTCCAGTCGGAATCGTGATGCTTGACGACCATCCAGAACAGAGAGCTCGCGATGAAAACGAGGACGGCGGAAACGAGGATCGGGAGCCAGAGCGCGCCGATCGAGACCATGCGGACCTCCTTCGCGATGCCGGGGAGTCCCGTTGCGAGGATTATCTCCCCGGCCGGAAAAGATCGAGCGTCTTGGGGTTAGCAGCCCGTGGGAAAAGGGTGTGAGGCGGCGTTGCGAGCGCGCCGCCGCAACCCCTTGGCGCGGACGGCCTTTTGCTCGCGGCGAATCGAGAAGGATGAAAACGGAAGCTTGTCGGCCTGCCAATCGCCGCGAGATGCAAAAGGCCGGACGCGACGCCCGCATCCATTTTTCCACGGGCTGCTAATGAGGCTGCGCCTCTGACCGCCGAGGTGTGTTGATGGCAAGCTCTGCGAGACTGGAGCGGAGGTGGTTATGGTCACGGTCGGGGAGCTGGTGAAGGGGCACGTTGGCCTGGAGATCGAGTCGTTGGATCGAATCTACCTCAACGGCTATGTGCCCAGCTTGCAGGTCAGCGGTCAGGTGGTCAGCTTCATGACGCGCCATCTGGGTCGCCCGATACCATCTCCGGCGATCTTCGAGCAGATCGGCAGCCGCTTTCGAGCCCAGGTCGACCGGTTTGCGGCAGCCCACCAGGTGCCGCTGATTCGATTCAGCAAGGGGGAGCGCAAGCTCGACCGGGTACTGCCGCTGCTGGAGGCTGCCGAGAAGCAGGGCCGCTTTAGGGTAGTCGCCATCGGCGTGGCCCAAGAGTTCCAGAACGTCTTCGCTGCGCATCAGCGTGAGTCGACGACACCCTCGGGCGCGCCCTGGTTCAACTTCGTGAAGGCTGATCGGCGGGTGACCTGCTTCTACTTCTACATCCTGGACGAGCAGTTCGGGCCGTGTTTCCTGAAGATCTGCGCCTACTTCCCGTATCCCGTCAAGCTGTGGTGTAACGGCCATGAGTGGGCCAAGCGACAGGCCCGCAGCAAGGGTATCCGTTTCACCCCTTTGGGTAATGGTTTTGCCACCTGTGAAGATGCCGTGGCGTTGCAGTCCCTGTGTGACCGGCTAGGGCCAGCAGCCATCCGCTTGCTCTTCGAGCGGTGGATACGGTGTATCCCCCGCCCTCTGACCGATCGCGATCGCGCCGCCGGATACTGGTGGGAGCTGTCCATGCGGCAGATCGAGATGTCCCGCACCTTGGTCTTCGATTCTCCACGACACGCTCGCACCTTCTTCGAGGCCCTCGTGCGCGACAACCTGGGCCTGGGGCGCCCGGCAGAAGTCGAGCTGATCTTCGCCGGCCGGCGCGTGCGTCGCGGCAGGCCTCGCCAACGGCCCGAGAGCTTCAAGACCAAAGTGGTGACCAGGGGGGTCGAGGTCCGCGTCAACATCTTCTACAAGCACTCACGCATCAAGCAGTACCTCAAGGGCGGTCGTGCCCTGCGCCTGGAGACCGTTGTCAACTGTCCCGATGACTTCGGTGTCCGCCGCCGTCTCCAACACCTGCCCGAATTGGTCGCCAAGGCTCGGGCCGCAAATCGTCGTATCCTTGAGGCGCAGTCTGCCGGCCAGGGCTGTGCCATCGGACCGACTCTCTTTGAGCGGATCCAACAGCCCTACGTCAGGGAGGGCCAAAGAACCGGAGCCTTGCGCTTCGGGGACCCACGCGCCATGGCCTTGGCCGGCGCTCTTTCTCAGACGCTCCACGCCGTCGCCGGCCTGACCAACCGGAGCCTCCGTGCCCTCGTCGCCGGATTGCTCGGCACTCCCTATGGCGCCCGACAGATGACCTACGACCTGCGCCGGTTGCGACTCCACAAGCTCATCGAGCGGGTCGACGGCCACCGCTACCGCCTCACCCCGGCCGGACAGCAGTTCGCCGTCTTCTACAGCAAGCTCGGAGACCGTGTCCTGCCACCCCTCTTCGCCAACCACCAGCCCAACTCCCCCCCGAAACTCCGCCGCGCTCTCGCCGTCATCGACCGCTGTGTGGCCCACTATCTCCAAGACGCAGGCCTCAGCCGCGCCGCTTAAACGTGTCACATCTGTGAACATGCCCCGAACCAAGGAGCCCTAGCCGGCGCCCGAATCGCCGGGGGCTCCCGCGGTGTATTTGGGCGAGGGCGCGCCCGCACGGCGAGCCCCGACCGGAGCAGTTCCATGTCCAGCCGCACCGTCGACCGTGTCGTCCACGCCATCCCGACCCTGGAAGGCGCGGGTTTTCTCGTTCACCGATCTTTCCCGACGCCGGAGATCGACAACTTCGATCCTTTTCTCCTCCTGGACGAGATGGGCCCGGCCGAGCTCGGCCCCGGAGAGGCCAAAGGCGCTCCCGATCACCCGCACCGGGGCTTCGAGACTGTGACGTACATGCTCTCCGGGCGGATGGAGCACCGCGACTCGCACGGCAACGCCGGTGCGATCGGTCCGGGAGACGTTCAATGGATGAC
>JBOIDW010000095.1:0-2733 GCA_050740655.1 Gammaproteobacteria bacterium
GTCTTAATCTTGACCGTCATCGTATCGTTCTGACGCTCGATATCAACCGTGTCGGTGCCGATTTTGTCACCTCCGCGGACGATATCGAAGACTCTATGGACCTTGGCCGCGGCAGCGGATTTATCGGCGCCCGCTGGCGCCACTGTTAGGGTGAGGAGAGCTAGGCAAAATGCGATCGTTCGCATCATGATCACCATTGTTGGGGTTTGTCCGTCGTATTGCACCCTAAAAGCGCCAGCAATGAGACAGATGGCGATTGTCTATGGAGTAGCACGGAGCTATCTTGCAATACCGCTCCGCCTTCGCCATCCGCCCGGTGAATCCTGGGTTCCGAATCGCCTGAAACGCGGCGCAAAAGACGCTTAATACGATTCGCACATTTGTGCACCAATGCGGAATTAAGGCCATCCTATTTGTGTTGACTTGCGGTCTCATCTCAAAATCGTGTCCGGCTTGAACCTTCGAATAAGTGATTCGCCTTGCGCGAAACATCTCGACCGGGCCAGAGGCGAGCTTTGGCATGTTTCACCAACGGAGATTAGCCGGTGGGGTAAATTTGCCCCCGCTTGCGAAAGATTTGGGTTCAGCTTGCGGCGGTCCGCGCTCCGGGAGGGAACGCGAATCGGGCACGGTGGGCTCGACACACACGGTGATGAACGCTATCACGGACGCCCTGTGGCCGCTCGGCGTGCGCTACATCCAGATGTCGGCAACGCCGCATCGCGTCTGGCAGGCCATCCGGAACGCCGGGCGCTGATGGAGCCGAGATGAAGCAACGCATCTTCAGCCTGATATCGATCGTGCTGGGCATCGTCTTCGCCTTGGCCTTGATCGAGGTCACGGCGATCGCCTGGCTGTATGTCGAGGATGGCCGCTATACCCCGGCCGCCGAGTTGTTTGAGCGCACCCACAACACCTATGTGCGCGACGCGACCAAGAAGGGCACGGCCTGCCGCTATGTCGACACTCTCTATCCGCACCCCTACGTGGCGTTCGTCCGCAACGCCAATCCGCCGTGCGGTATCGCGTGGGTCAACAATGTCGGCCTGTTCGGTCCGGATTTCCCCACCGTCAAGCCGACCGAACGCTATGTCGTCATGTTGATAGGAGGCTCGGTCGCCGCGATGCTTGCCCAGCTAGACAAGCCTCCGGCGCCGCGCTACCTCGAGGAGGAGCTGAACAAGAAATACATCAGCCCCAACGGCAAGCCGTGGATGGTCCTGCACGCCGCCGACGGCTCCTGGAAGGAACCGCAGCTGTTCATCATGTTCTCGCTTTATGCCAGCTCTGTGGATGCCATGATCTCTTTGGGCGGTTTCAACGAGTACTATTTCTTCCGGCCAGACACGACCGAGCGGCTCGAGGTGCCGACCTCCAACTTCCTGGAGGTCAATCCATTCGTCGCCGATGAGAATTTCGGCGATGCGGCGATCGGCTGGGCCCTGGGGCATATCGCCGGCACGCTGGCGCTCAATCCCATCCTCGGCCGCTCGCACGCCGCCTACCTGATCATCCGTGGCATCGAGGCGGCGGCCAAGGGCCAGGACAGTTTCAAGTCCAACAAGCGCACGACGATCCCCAATATGTTCGCCCTGCCGCAGGACATTCGCGGCAATGCCGACCGGATATTCGACCTCCAGCTCGGTCTCTATCAGAAATACCTCAGGGCCGAGGAGGTGGTGGCACACGACAACGGTGTGAAAACGGCCTATTTCTTCCAACCGGCACCGGCCTGGGGCAAGACCCTGACCGAGGAGGAAAAGCGCGTCGTCGGGGATCTCTCCTATGGCGAGCTCTACCGTCGGATCGTCACCGGCATGATGACCCTGCGCGAGCACGGCCTGCCGATGTACGACCTGGGTGACATTTTCGTAAATGAGAAGGGTTCGATCTACGCCGATCAAATTCACTATCTCCGCTACGGCCGCGAAGACGAAAGCCGTGGCAACCGGTTGATGGCGGCCCGGATTGGTGTGTTGCTGGCTGAAACCTGGGGTCTGCAGCGCAAACCGTAAATTCTTCACAAAGACGGGTTTTCCCCATTGTGTTGACTTGCGGTCTCATCCTCAAAATCGTGTCCGTAATAAAACCTCGAATAAGTGATTCCCCTTGCGCGAACATCTCGACCAGGCCAGAGGCGGGCCTCTTGTTTCACCAGTAGAAAGTTAGCCCGTGAGGTACGTTCGCCCACGCTTGCGAAGGTTTAAATTCGGCTTGCGGCGGTCCGCGCTCTGGAAGGGAACCTCAATAATCGGTGCCTGATGCAAACACATGAAACGGTCACGAGCTTCCGTAAGATAAGCCTCGGGTCGAATCGGACGTTTGGCCTCGCGTTCGGTGTTCTTTTCGCGATCCTGGGTCTATGGCCATTGTTTCGCCAGACCGGTTCGCCTAATTGGGCGCTGATCGCTCTGTCTACCGCCATCGTGGCCGTCGCACTCCGTCGCCCCCATTGGTTGAAGCCGTTGAACCTTGGATGGTTCAAGCTGGGACTCGCCCTCAATCGAATCGCCGGTCCCGTCATCATGGCGACTTTGTTTTTTGGGGCAGTCGTCCCGCTTGGCTGGTATCTGCGCAGGAAGGGCGAGGATCTTCTGCGTCTTAAAATGAATTCCGAAGCCCTGACCTATTGGATCGAGCGCGAACCGCTAAGTCCCGCGCCAGACTCCATGAAAAAACAGTTTTAGGAGAAAAAGCCAATGTCAATTCTTGCCGAGCTTTTCGAGTTCCTGG
>JBOIDW010000096.1:0-4066 GCA_050740655.1 Gammaproteobacteria bacterium
ATCGAGAATGCAGCCGAGAAAACGCCACTGCGTCGGGCAATCGAGCGGAAGTTTAAGACAGTCGACGAAGTAACGAATCTGTTAGATATTATGGCGGCACGTGGAATGGTCCTGTACAACGAAGGTCGGCCAGAACCGACATCTGATTTTACTGACCTCGTGTCGAAAGACACGGACGGACGGCATCCTCTCGTTACTGACCTTATCGCGCTCGACGGGGATAGCGATTTGACCTTGGTGCAGCTGGACAACGGCTATTACGTCGTCAGCATTGCGCTCCGCCCGTTGTATACCTACGACGTGAAGACCGAACATTCTTACTATTATGGATTGGACCGCCAACGAATAGGATTTTATCCGTCATGCGAAAGCATGGTGGATAAAATCGGTTGGACTGAACCGCTGGATTCAGGGCGCGGTGCTTTGGAGTTTGTAACGAAGCGGGCCGTACGAAGAGCGCTGTGTGGTGCGGCGGTCGATGGATTGCAAGCGCACATGGGCATCGTCGCAGGGGCGCGTGGGTTCGTCGGTGGACGAAATGACTATGACAGATGCCTCATCGAGGGTCAACGGCGAGGGCAGGCACGAGCGCGGCCGCTGCGGGACGCATAGTCGACGCATCCGGGTGTGACGAAGAGGGTGTCTCAGCTCGCGCATCGGGAGCGTGGCAACGGCGGGGCGCGGGCCGACGGCGGTATGATCGGCCCGATCACGCGCATTCGACCGCCGCGACAATGCGGGCATTGGTGGATGTCGAGGTTGGCCACCCGCAGCCAGAACCCCTCAAGCGACTCCGGCTGCTGCGGTTGCGCCGCAGGCTGATAGTCGAGCGCGGCACGCGCGGCTGCGAGCTTGGTTCTCTTGGCTCGATTGGCGATCAGGCCGTAGTGGCGGATGCGCATGAATCCGGAGGGCAGCACGTGCGAGAGAAAGCGACGGATGAACTCGGCCGGTGGCAGTGCGAGCACCTTGCGGGCGTTACCGTGGGCGTAGTCCTTGTAGCGAAAGCGCACCTCGGTGTTGCTTACGCTCACCAGGCGGTTGTTGGAAAGCGCGATGCGGTGGGTATAGCGGCCGAGGTAGTCGAGCACCTGTTGTGGGCCGCCGAAGGGCTGCTTAGCGTAGACCACCCAGGGCTGGGCGTAAAGCTGCGCGAAGAATGCACTGCGTGGCGCGGGCTCGCTCAGGGCAAGGGTGGACCCCTCGAGCCTGAGGCGCCCTGCGTCGAAGGCGCGTTTCAACCCCGTGAGGAACTTGCCGCGGAAGACCGGTGAGAGCGCCTTGACGGGGAACAGAAACCCCCTGCGCGGGCGAATCCACTGAGCGTCTGCCCCGAGCGCACCGGCGGCGACCAGGCAGTGCAGGTGCAGATGCTGGGTCAGCGTCTGGCCCCAGGTATGCAGCACCAGGGTGGCGGCGATCTGCCCACCCAACCAGCGCGGGTTCGCGCCGAACTCGATGAGCGTGTCCGAGACGCTCGCAAACAGCAGTGCGTAGAGGGCCCGCGGGTTCCCCTGCGCGAGCGCGTTGAGCGCATGGGGCAAGGTAAACACCAGATGGAAGTACGGTACAGGCAAAAGCTCGGCACGCCGGGCCGCAAGCCAACGTTCCTTGGCCAGGCTCTGGCACTTCGGGCAGTGGCGGTTGCGGCAGGAGTGGTAGTGGTAGCGAAGTAGCCCGCACGCCTCACAGCGCTCGACATGGCCACCGAGGGCTTCGGTGCGGCACGCTTCGATGGCGCGCATCGCGCGATAGTGCACCGTGGCCAGACGATGCGCGCTCAGATACGCCGCGCCGTGGCGTAGAAAGACCTCGGCCAGCTCTACCTTGCCCCTTGCCGCATCCGCACCGTGCGGATGCGCCTCCACGGCGCGCTCTGAGCGCACGGTGTCGGGGCGCTCCAGCAGGTCGAGCGGCGCGGCGGCGCCCGACAAGTGCGTCTGTGCCAGGTGGAAGTAGCGCGCCGTAGTGCTGAGGCTCCCGTGTCCCATCAGGCGCTGGATGGTGTGCACATCCACCCCGGCTTCCAGCAAATGCGTGGCAAAGGCGTGGCGCAGCCCATGGATGCCGCAGGGCTTTACGATGCCGGCGCGATCCTTGGCGGCGTAGAAGATACGCTGTGCGCTCTTGGGCAGCATCGCACGCTCGGCATTGCGCGGGCTCGGGAAGAGCCAATGCGTGGGCCGGTGTGCAAACCAGTAGCGGCGCAGCGCCTGGAGCAGGCGCGGGGAAAGCAGCGTGTAGCGGTCCTTCGCCCCTTTGCCCTGCTCGACGCGGATCGTCATGCGGTGGCTGTCGATGTCCGAGACCCTGAGCTGGCAGGCTTCCAGCAAGCGCAAGCCCGCCCCATAGGTGGTCATCAGGAACGCCCGGTGCCTCAGATTGGGTGTGTTCTCGAACAATGCAGCCACCTCCTCGCGCGAGAGGATTTGCGGCAACCTTGAGGCAACTTTGGGGCGCGGTAGACAGAATTCCGTCTCCCGGCGCTTCAGTGTCACGCGGTAGAAGAACGTGAGCGCACTGGCCACCACGTTGCAACTGCTGTGCGCGAGCTTGCGTTCTTCGAGAAGGTGCAACAGGTAGCGCTGGCACTCCGGTTCGGTGATCTGATCGGGTGACTTGGCGTAGAACCTCGCGACCTTCGCTACCGACTCGATGTAGGCTTGCCGCGTGCGGTACGCCAGCCCCCGCAGCGCCATGTCCGCTTCCATTTGCTTGCGCAGTGTGCCCATGTGTGTCTCCTCGTCGTTGGCGCGGGACCATCCCCGCGCAACTACGCTGGCACACCAGGCCGCAGCCTGCACCCCGCCTCATGCACGCCGCTCACACCGCCACTTCGATTCGAATGACTTCACCGGACGGCGAAGTTCACACCACCGCGTAAGCGGTTTAGTTCAACCAATAATAGCCCCGCGAGTTCAAATTCGAAGTGCAACTTTGATTAACGGGTTGGGAGGGCAAGATGCGGTAGCATCCGGCCGCCTCAACCGCCAAGTCAAAGTTGCCAAGAATGAACTACACACACCTTACCCAAGACGAACGATACCAAATTGCCATTCTTCTCGAAGCCGGACACGATCAGAGCGACATTGCCCGGTTGATGAACCGACACAAATCCACCATTGGGCGCGAGCTGCGGCGCAACCGCGGCCAGCGCGGGTACCGGCCCAAGCAGGCGCATGCGTTCTCACGGGCGCGCGCGCAGGCCTGTGAGAACGGCCGCCGTATTCCAGCCCAGACCTGGGCCTTTGCCCAGGCCAAGCTCGCCCAGTTGTGGAGCCCGGAGCAGATCTGCGGCTATCTCAAGGCCAACCGGCAACCCGGGATCAGCCACGAAGCCCTCTATCTGCGCATCTACGCCGACCAGCGCGCCGGCGGCCTCCTGCATCGCGCGTTGCGCTGCCAGAAGGCCCGTAAAAAGCGTTACGGCAGCCGTGAGCGACGCGGCAGCATTCCCAACCAAGTCTCCATCGAGCAACGCCCGGCAATCGTCGACACGCGTGGCCGCTTCGGCGACTGGGAGGGCGACCTGGTCATCGGCGCGGGCTCCCAACAGGCGCTCGTGACGCTCAACGAGCGCAAGTCCCGCTATTGCCTCATCACGCGGGTTGCGTTCAAAACCGCACAAGCCGTGGCGGATGCCACGATCCACCTGCTAAAGCCCTTTGCAGCCTGCGTGCATACGCTAACGACCGACAACGGCAAGGAGTTCGCCCAGCATGAGCGCGTTGCCCGCAAACTGAATGCCGGCTTCTTCTTCGCTCATCCCTACGCTTCCTGGGAGCGTGGTGCCAACGAGAACATGAACGGACTCATCCGCCAATTCTTCCCGAAGAAAATGCGCTTCGATTCCCTCACCGAAAAGGATATCGCCTTTGCCATGAACCGCCTGAACCATCGACCCAGAAAATGCCTCGGATTCAAGACACCTCACGAGGTCTTCATGAAGCAGCTACACTCGCGTCATAACACCGTTGCACTTCAGAGTTGAATCCGCCGATCAATAGTAGGATCAATAGGATCAATAGTGGGATCAATAGGGTCAAGTCTTGAATCTTGAATCCTC
>JBOIDW010000097.1:0-30895 GCA_050740655.1 Gammaproteobacteria bacterium
TCAATCCACGCCCCTCATTGCTGAGGGGCGACACGATTGACATCGTGATGTTGGATTACATCGGGTTGATGTTTCAATCCACGCCCCTCATTGCTGAGGGGCGACACGGTTCGCGCGGAACAGTCTGATCGGCCGAACTAATCGGTGCGCATTGCGCGAACCGCCGCTCGAACCTGGCGTGCCGAACAGTACAAAACGTAGTGCAGAGTGTTTACGCATTGTCTTTCAATGTATTGCAGATTGCACGAACCTCGCGGAGATAATGCAGTCACTCCGGGTTCGCGCTACAGATGCTCCCGCTCAGATTACCAGAGGGGCCTTGAAATCGGTAGCCCGGAATGTGCCATGCTCACGGACCTCGCAGCCTCGGGAGTCGGGCATCCGGTACAGGCGCAGGTTGTCTTGCGTCGGATCGATTTCCGCGACCAAGCGCCGCTCCAGCTCCTCCATCTGCATCAGATCCACCTGGCACTCGAATACAGATTTCTGGACCCGTTGCCCGACACCCTCACAGACGCGGGCGACGCGCCGCAGCCGCCGCGTCCCGGCCTTGGTTTCAGTATTCACGTCGTAGCACACCAGCACCAACATCGCCTTTCTCTCACTTGATGATAAATGGCAGGTAGCCCTCGGTTTCTTCCCGCACGGCTCGGGCGAGCAACCGTGCTTGCACTAGCGGTACCAGGCCTAGTGCTAAGGGTTGTGCCAGAAGCGGGTGCGTCAATTCCTCCTGCTTCCGGCCTTGATATGCTACGACGACCGCCTTTCTTGCGTCGCCCTCCAGCGAAAACGCGCCGCCTTCGCGTTCGCAGAAATCTTTCGCGGTCAGCTGGCCCCGATTGATCAAGGTTAGCGCCAGGCGATCGGTCACCGGTCGGAACTCCTCCATTAGATCGAGCGCAAGGGCGGCGCGTCCAGGGCGCACCACGTGCAGGAAGCCGATCTGCGGATCGAGACCGGCCGCCTCGATGGCCGATCGACAGTCGTTCATCCACATCGCGTAAAGGAACGACAGCAGCGCGTTCATGCGATCGCGCGGCGGCCGGCGCGTGCGACCGTCCATCGAGAACACCTCGCGTAAGTCGGATCGCACCAGCAGGTTTAGGCATTCAAAATAGCGTCGGGCCGCATCACCTTCGATTCCGCGAACCGTGTCCAGGTGCTCGGCGCCGGGGAGCGCGCGTAGCGAGGCGGCCAAGTCATCGGCCCCTCTGCTCAGGCGCGCCTTGTCATCCTCACTCTTCGCCTCCCTGGCCCCGCGCAAGAGCGATTGACGGGAGTTCTTGAGCTTGCCGGCGATGCAGGCGCGCGCCGTTTCCAAGGCGAAGCCCGCATTATTCGCACGTCGATGCTGGGCCTGACGCAGCAGGACGTTCCCGGCCGTCGCACCTTCGAGGCGGGCCTTGAAGCGGCCGTTGGAATCGAGCAGCACGAGTGCGATACCGTCTTCCGCGAGGCGGTGCATGAGCGGGACCGATACCCCGACGTATCCGAAACAGACGACTGCCGTCAGGTGATGCAGGGGTACCCGCAGTTTCACCTCCCGCTCAAGCTCCACGCGGAGCGTATTGTTATCGAGCCGTAGGTAGCTGTCGGACACTGTGACGTAGAGGGTATTTAGACATTGCATGTGCGAGAACCATCCAGAGTTGTAGTCATCCGATTGTTGCGGGAGTCGGCACCGGCAAGACTTTGATTATCGACCACGATGAAACGACCATGCCCACTCCAATGGAAATCGCCGAAGCGGAAGCGATGAAACGTTTCCAGGAAGAACCCGCAGACTTGGCCGACAAGCTCAGGCTTAGCGTCAGCTCGCGCGAAGAGGTGGTAGCGGCATGGGATGCCGAGATTGAACGCCGGATCGCCGATTTTGAAGCCGGACCCACGAAGGTGGTTCCCGCTGAGCAAGTATTTGCGAAACTGCGGGCGATCATCGGTAAACCCGACAAGGCGTGAAATCTGCTTTTGAGCCCGATGTCCAGAGCGACGTCCACGGGTACCTAGTCGCCGGGTTCAAATAGCTCACGCTTCAGGCGCGCCCGGTCACGCAATGCCACCACCGCTTCGGGCTGACAGATGTCCTTCAGTGAGCATTCTCGGCACCGTCGTACCTCCGTGGTCGGCGCCGGCAAGCGGGAATCCGCCAGCATGCCTCGAATGGCTGATACCGTGCGTTGCACCTCGGTCCGCAACTGCGCCGCGATTTCCACTTCCCGCCGTCGCTTACTGCCGGCATGAAATATGGCGGCGTGCGGAATCGTGACGTTTAGCATTTCTTCGAGGCACATCGCCTGTGCGCCAAGCTGAATGTCATCATTGAGCCAAGTACGGCGTGGGCCATGCTTGTACTCGACTGGATAGACCGTGCCATCCGGCCAGAACTCGACGACATCGCACTTGCCGATCAGCCCCAGCCGCTCGCTCCAGATGGGTAGCGCATACTCGAGACGCGCGCCATCACGGGTGGTCGCGTGTGCGACGCGATCTACCCGATCGTGCTCGGCGCTACCGCGGCTAGTGTGAACGTTGTCCTCGAACTCGCCTTCCAGATAGATCAGGCCGCAGCGGCGCGGGCAGTAGGCGTATTGATTGAGTGCCGAGACGTTGATGGGGTCAGTCATGGGGTGCTCACGGCATCGGCACAGCCGTCATCCGCCTGGGATTGGTCGGAACCGGATTCATTCCCGAAATCGTGCAGCAAAGGCCGGCTGCGGACCGTGCTGCCGTTGAATACGGTGAACCTGCCACGATGTTCCTTTTCGTCGCGGCACAATTCGATGATCCAAGCAGCAGGTTCGATCGGGCGATAGGACGGTACCCGCAGGAGGATCACGGGAGGAGGCGGGAGGTGACCGCGCGCGAACAGCAACTCGCCATAGTCGCGGTCGAAGGTAATCAACCAGCGCTGTTCCCGCACCGCGATGGAAAGCACCTCAGCGTCCTTCAACCCCGGAAAGGACTCGGAAACGGAGAGGATATCGAAACCGAGCTCGCGCAGGCGTGTAACGGACGGGGCCGGAACATTCTCGTTAAGCAGCAGACGGATGGTCACGCTGTCACTTTGCTGATAGCGATGAACTTCTCTTCTTTGAACAGCTCAGCGGCGAAAGAAAGCGCGGCCAAAATATCCGCTCGTGTGATGTGAGGATACGAGGCCAGAATATCATCTATGGACCAGCCATCCGCCACACGGTCGAGAATGATCTCCACCGATATTCGGGTGCCCTTTATGATCGGTTTTCCGACCAAGACTTCGGGATCAACGATGATGCGATCTTTCCAGTTCATACGTGACTCCAATTGGGAAGCTGTTTATCCAAAAACCAGCTAAAGCTAATTGAAATTGTCGACCCCAGAAATGTAGGGTGGGTTCGGCATGCTGATTATGCCGCAACCCGCCGACTTGGCCCGCGCAGCGGGCCTCCTTCCCACGCCGTAATTCAAAGGTGTCGGCCCGGGGCCGACGGGTTGGTGGGCTGCGCCGCAAACAGCGCGGGTAGCCCACCCTACACCTAAGGCGAAACGCGAGAGGACGTCTGAGAATGTTGGGAGCGTTTTGTTCAACATTTGAGACGGAAGAATCTAAGAGGACTGCACCAGCTTCCCATGGCTAAAGTCCCAGCGCCACAGCTCCACCCCAGTCGGCAGGCGCTCTGGGTGCGGCGTGACCAGATAGTCATCGAATCGACGCGGTGACGTGACATCAGGCTTCTTCACGATGTCGATGAGCTTGGCGTCTTCCGGTTTGCGGCCTATGTCCAACAGCCTATGGGCCGGGGCGCAACCGAGCATCGCCTGCTTGACACGTTGGTTCGCATCACTGTCGGTGCCCACATGCTTGAACACGAAGAGGTCCCGGCACGCCATGACACCCTTTGAGGCGGAACGGTCGTGGTCGTACATATTGGCCAGCGCCTGCCATAGCAAGACAAGGTCGTCTTCTGTGAAGCCCGTTCCCTCGGCCAGGTGGGAGGAGACGAAACCCTTCATGGCGTAGAGGCCGTAGGGGATAAGCTGTTTGCGGCCCATGGTTCGAAGCGTGTCTTCTTCCTGCTCGTTCTCCCATTTTTCGATGTCGGCGGCAGACTTCGCACCCTTCACGTCCTCCGCCACCGCCATGCGAGTGATGGACACATCCAACGGTAGAACCGGGTCAACTGAGCGGGCGAAGGAAAACTGCACCGGGCCGCGCACTTGGCCAGCATTGGCACCGGTACTCATCACTGCACCAAACGTTCGCACGTCGTAAAAGTTGCGGCACATCCAGTCTCTAGCGTTCTTTACCTTGTCCTTGGTGGCCTTCTCCGGAATGCCGCCGTTGGCCTGCTCATGGGCGACGGCGATGGGTCGGTTCATGTTGGTAGCGTGCTCTACGAAGATGGCATGGGGCGAGGCATTGCCCATAGCTACTTGTACGTAGTTGCGCACTCGGCGTTTGAGAGCCACGTCGGAGACCAGACCGTGCATGTCCTCCGGGTCGATGCGCGGCGCGTTGCCTGCGTCCGGGTCGCCGTTGGGATTGCCGTTCTCGCAGTCGAACAGGAACAGGACCTCGTAACGGTTGGTGATGGTGCTCATGGGACACTCCTCCTTCATTCGGGTTGGGTAGTTTCGGATTTGTTTTCCTTGCCGGCATTGAACGCGGCAAGCTGCTGGTAATAGCCCAGGGCAAACAGGCTCTGCTCTTCCAAGGTGAGGGTGCGCGGAACAGAGTCGCCGATTCGGCTCATGATCCCGGCGAGTTGGTTTTCGTACCACCACGCCAGTCCGCCATCGAGCTTGCCCAGATGGTTTTTGGCATTGCTGGCGAGCCGCCCGAGGATGAGGCCCGGGGTCTGGGCGGCGGCAGTGTAGTAGCGCTGGACGACGCCGGCTCCTACGTCTCCCAAGGCGGCGCGTTGCAGGCGGGCGAACAGGGCGAGCGCCCGGCCGCAGTGGTAGGCGGGCTGGGGGTGCTCTGGGTTCATGTACGGTTTCATATCTTGGTCTCCTCGGTTACGGATGAGATAAGCCTTGATGAGCGCCATACGGGTCTGGCGCTGAAATAGACGCAAAGCCCTTTCTCGCGTGTCGCCGTCGCTGTCACTCTTGATGAAATCGATGCGGGCGCGGGCGATCGCCTGTGCGAGTGTGGCACCTGGAATGACGCCGCCCGTGACGGCTGCCCGCCACAGTTGTTGAAGCCAGGGGCTGGGAAGGTCTTTGAGATCGCGCACCAGGCTGCCGGCCACGGCCAGAAATTTCGGATCGCTCGCCAACCCTTTACCGTCGCGATCGACGATGGCCAGGTCGCGGAACCACTTTTCGGTATGCGCAACGAGTTCTTCGAAGCTGCCCTGCATCACTTCCCGCACCATAACCCGGCCTGATGCGCCGGAAAGCAAGAGCGCCACGAAGCGGCTGCCGGCCAAATCGTCACGCTGACCGGTGCGGATAGCGGTAAGCAAGGCATGGGCGCGGCGCTCGGCAGCTCCGGCAGTCTGCTCCGGCGGTTCGCTGAACCAGGCCATGACTTCGTCCTCTGCCGGGATGTCGTCCTGGCCGGTGAACCACCAGACCGCGAGGGTGTTGCCGAGTTTGACATTCCTCTCGGCAATGATTCGATTCAGTGTTTCTGCATAGGCGGTAGCGGTAGCTTCGGACATGGCGGCGTTAGCAGCTTGTTCCAGACCATAGGACTGGAAAGCCGCCTTGTCGAAACCGGCCAGCACGTCGCCCGTGTTCAAACCGCCTACTCCGGCCAAGCCCTTAATCTTGGGGTTAGTCGTAACCGGCTCGATGGACTCGCCAGTGACGATGCAACGCATCCGTTTTCCAGAATCCGTTGTAGGGCGCAGAGAGGTGCGGAACCTACGCCACCACTCACGCCAGTCACCGCGTTCCAACGGATTGGTGCCATCCACAATGATCACGGCCGAATCTGTGACTTTTGCTTTGGCTTGCTTGAGGTCGGCCTGAATGCGAACAAGCGCGCCAGCATCGGCCAGCAGCTTGGCGGCAGTTTCTAGATAGGGCGCGTCTTGCGCGGCCTGCCGTAACAGGTTCACGAACCAGTTATGCTTGGCCGTGAATTTCTCGCGATCCTTTTCTTCCGCTTTGTCGTCGAGATAAAGGGCGGCGGTGGCCAAAGACTCCGTGAGGAAGTGCGCCCGTGGTTCCGATCCGCCCACCAGTTCTGGCTGGGAGAGATTGGGACATCCATCGAAGGCCCGCCCCTTGCTCTTGCCTTCGGCCAGCGCGACGACGCCGGTGTAGCGCCCGTCCATCGTGCAGGTGATGGCCCACTTGACGGTCTTGCGGGCGAAACCGGGTTCGCTCTCGCTCTCCTGTTTCAGCACCAGATCAAGCATGGAATTCCTCCCCGCAGGCCTTCTTCACTGCGTCTTCTTCATAGCCCGGCACCCGCATGACGCCACCCATCACCTGGGCATGGAAGACGCTGATGGCAGGTTTAGCGTGGGCATCGTTGTCGATACCGAGATCGAAAACGTCGTAGAGCATGTAGCCCAGATCGAGATCCAGCGGAACAGGCGATGGACTGTTGGTTTCCTCAATACCCAACTCGAACCAGGCTGGGAACTCCCGGCAGCCAAGAAACGGCTGATAGAAACATTTTCCATGACTTGCACGCCGAATGAATTGCGAATCCAACGCGTTCAGGTCGATCTGCGCGCGACGGATTCGCATGTGAGCATGCAAGCGGTAATGAACGTTCTTGAGCGCCATCGTTTGACGTTGCGTGCGGCCTTTCTGGTCGGTGCCGAGTTCGTCCTTGCTGCCGTCCGCCCAGATGGGCTCGGGCATCTCACGCCCTTCCATCCAGGTCTTGATGGTGCGCTCTGGGGGCGCCTTGTCCTTCACCTCATTACGCCGTAGCGCAAGGTATTTCGGCGGGCTGAGGATTTCCACGCTTTCCAACTGCCAGTAGAAGCCGTAGGACGCCTTCCAGTAGATGGCATCGAGAATGCCGCGCGCCGCGGAAGGGGTGATCACGGGATAACTGTAGCGCTCGACCTTCATCTCCGGTCGTGTGAAGCAGGCGAGTTCTCCCCAGACTTGCAGGCAGTGGGTCTTTCCTCGGGTCATGTCGTGCTCCTTGTCAGGCAATCCAGATATTGAGCGTGCCGGACGGGACCAGCCCAAGTTGCGGGTGGTAATGATCCGGCACGGCGTAAATAAACCAGTCGTTCTGCTCCCGTCGCCGCCAGCCGGCCACGGGTACAGGCAGTAGTGCGTCCCAAATAGGGTCGCTGTCCTTGGGTCGGTAGAGACCCACGGTGAGTGGGCGCGCGGCGCGTATCCACTCCCCAGTCAGCCCCGAGAGATCGGCGTTGGCGCGCAAGTCGTCAAACAGCGCCTGTTGCGGAGCATAGGGCACCAGCACATTGACGGTATCCTGTTTGATGAGTCGATAGAGCAGCGCCACGTCCGGGAAACTGCCGGCCTGGATAGCATCAAGAATTTCGCGTGTGGCAGGTGCCGTCGCGATCCCGGTCAAGTCATACAGCTCGCGGTAATAGGCGGTTATGAAGTCGGGATCGTCGAGGTTCATGGCGGCCTTGCCGAGGCGCCGGAACAACATCTTAGCGATCTGGGCGGCTTGTTCGTAGCCTCCAGGCGGATAGGCCTCGTCCTCGGGCAGGAAAATCTGTAGCCGTCCCGGTTCTGTACGTCGCCCCTCCCGATTGCAGCGCCCAGCAGCCTGAATGATCGCGTCCAGCGGCCCCCAGGAGCGCATCACCACCGGGAAATCCACATCCACGCCAGCCTCCACGCACTGCGTGGCAATCAGGCGCACCGGTTCGCTTGCCGCGAGCCGCGTGCGCACGGTCGCCAGCACGTCCTGGCGGTGGGCGGCGCAGAGGTTTGTTGAGAGATGTAGGGTGGCGGGGTCAGCCAGCTTTTCCCACAGCGTCTTGGCGTGACGCTTGAGGTTGACGATGCACAGGGTCTGGAAGGAACCGGCCAGTTGTCCAGCCAGATCGTCCCAGGTAACGGGGGCATCCGGGCTGCCCCAGTCCACTTCCACTCGTTTCATGGGCGCGAATAGGCTATCCCGATCGGGAACGATTTCGCGTGGCTGCCAACCTGTGGCGTGAGTACCGCGCACGGCGGCATCCAGATGGGCGAAGGCCGGCTGGGTGGCTGTTGCGAACACGACGCTAGACCGATAGGTTGCGGAAAGATGTGACAGTGCGGCCAATGTAGGCACGGCCAAGTGGGCGGGCAGGGTCTGCACCTCGTCGAATAAGATGACGGCTCGTTGCAAACGATGCAGCTTGCGGCACGCGGCGGGGCGATTGGAGAAGAGGGATTCGAGCATCTGCACACTGGTGGTGACGATGAGCGGTGCATCCCAGTTTTCAGCGAGCAGACGCCGACGGCGCTCAGCGTGGCTAACGTCACCTGCCGTGCCTTCGTTATCCTGTTTGAAACGTTCCTCACCCACGCCGGCCAGGGAGTGATGCTCCAGTAAAAATTCCTCGCCAAATACGGGCGCGAGGATGTCGCGATAGACGCGGGCGGTCTGCTCGGTGATGGTGAGATAGGGAATCACCATAACCACCCGTTCAAGGCCATGATTCTGTGCGTGCGCCAAAGCGAAGGTGAGCATGGCCAACGTCTTGCCGCTGCCGGTGGGAGCAGTGAGGGTGAATAGACCGGGTTCTTGATCTGCTCCTTCCAAACAAGCCTTCAGCAACGTGCGGCGCACGGCACGAACCTCCGGTGAGGCCGCAGTATTTGCCTCCGTGCTTTCGACCCCATCAAGTGTCGCTCGTAGCGCGGCGGAGGCATTCAGCTCAGGTCCTTGCGGGCGGTAACGTTTGCCGGAGGCGTCGCCCTCGAAATGCGCCTCGGTATCCAGGTAATCGGCGTCCACGAGGGTAGAAAACAGCATCCGTGCATCCAGCATTGTGGAGATCGTCGCGGTTAACTCTTTTCCCAGCATGGGGTGCTCTACGCCGGGTACGGGCAGGCCATCTGAGGCAAATCGGGCTTTCAGCATTGCGGTATCTGGCGCAGTCAGTCGAAGTGACAACGGGTGGCGCGATGCGAGCAAATCAGGTCTGAGTCTACCCAGCGCTTGCTTATCCAAATGCTGCAATCCAATGTGATGTCCCTGGACGGCCAGCGCAGCAGCGGCGCACTGATGTTCCAATGCCACCCATGCGCCCGCCGACCAATGGTCCAGCCCGCTCTCCTTTCCTTCCAGTCGACGCTGGAACAGGTCACCGTATTTCCCCAGGTCATGCAGCAGCCCGGCCAGCCTGGCCTCGGAACTCCACTTAGCATCTCCTGCGAACTCCTCGGCCATTCTACCGACACTAGCCAAGTGCTCTGACAGCGGGTGCCGTTTCCCGTGTCTGTTTTCGCTATGCGCAAAATAGGTCATGGTGCTTCGCTCATCCCGTTGGTGGGTTTGTGCATGGGCATGGGTCGTCCAATGATTACACACCCGGTGACTCAATCCGTGAGTCCTCCGGGTTCCATTATTCATAAGATACGACATGCCTCCTCTAACGGTGCCGCCACGACCGCGGGTCGGCGTAGCGTGGGCTCAGGTCGTGACGGATTATCGAGCAGGTAGCGGGGGCGGCCCTCGGTCACAGGCGATAAACTGACGCCAATCTTATGCACGGTCCCCCGACCTCGCTTGCAGCCTCGCCCGATGTGGCTACAATGCATGCTTGTGGCCACAAGTGGAGGCGCGTCATGCAGGTTACCGTTCGGGATCTCAAGAACCACCTATCGGAGTACCTGCGGCGGGTGCAGGCGGGGGAGGAAATCATCGTGACCTCGCACGGCAGACGGGTCGCGCGTTTCTCGGCCGTAGCCGAGGCGTCGGGGAAGATAGATCCCGAGGAGGCGGCGATCGCGCGGCTGCGCGCGCAGCCGTGGATCCGGCCGGGGAAGGGCGGCAAAATCGAGGCCGCCGAGCATCCGATTCGGTGGAAACCTGGGGAGAAGACGCTCTCCGAGATCGTTATGGAAGACCGTGAATGAATGATCCTTTATCTGGATACCTCGGCCTTCCTCAAGTTGTATGTGGACGAACCAGGCTCGAAGCAGGTCCGGTCCGCGGTCGGGCAAGCCAGTGTGATCGCGACTCATCTCATCGCCTACGCCGAGATGCGGGCCGGCTTGGCTAAGGCTGTCAGGATCAAGCGCATTAGCTCTGACGACCTCTTGGCGCATAAGCAGTCCCTCGATCGCAATTGGGACAATATGGAGGTCATCGCGGCGACGGAAGTACTTATACGCCGCGCTGGGGATCTGGCGGAGCAATATGATCTGCGCGGCTACGACAGCATCCATCTGGCTGCCGCTGAGGCAGTGCAGCGCCTGGCGGGTGCCGACGCGGACTTCCGGTTAGCCGTTTTTGACGGTGGCCTGCGTAGGGCAGCTCTTGCGCATGGTGTTCTGTTGCTCGACTAGTAGGGCGTTTCATTTGAAAATTTACGAATTTAGCGAAGAACGACCGTCATGCCAGCGGAAGCTGGCATCCAGAAAACTGGCGTAAATCCTGGATACCTGCTTTCGCGGGTATGACGACCTATAGCGATCCGAGGCGAAATTCAAAACTGGCAAATCGTAAATGATTTAGAGAGACGATCTACTAGCTCCACCTGCCGTTCTCGACTGACCGGGGGCTCATTCTCTAAGCCCCGTCCCGCGCATCTCGATAGCGCTGGTAGGCTACGCGCAGGCACTCAACCACAGCGGCGCGCAGGTCGTCTGGGGCCATGACCTCCACGTCCGGCCCGTACTTCAGAATATCCATGATGAGCTCTCGCGGGTCGCCGTAGGGCAGGCTGAGTTGGTAGCGGCCATCCGGGAGGAACTGGCCCTGCTGCTGGGGATGCCATTGTTCGTTAGCGACCCAGCGGGCGCGCTCGGCGGTGAATCGCAACACGGCGGTGTGTGTCGGCGGACCGGCGAAGATCCCGTATGCGCCAGCGTAGTGAGCGTCTAGTTCCTCGTCCGAGATCGGTTTGGCGTCTATGTTTTCGATGCGGGCTTTGCCAATACGATCGAGTGCGAAGCTGCGCAGTGCCTGGCGGAGGTGGCACCAGGCGTCGAGGTACCAGTTGTCGCGGTAGTGGACGAGCCGTTGCGGCGAGGTGTAACGCTCTGTGGTCTCCGGGCGGGCGCGGCCGTGGTATTCGATCCAGAGTTGCTTTCTCTTCAGGAGCGCCGTTGCCACGGTGGCGAAGTGGGCGTCGTCGCTCTTGCGAGCCGCCATCCCAAGGATCCGAATGCGATGGCCGGCCTCGCTGTAGCCCAAGTGCTCGGCCTGTAAGATCCGCTCGATACGAGTGCGCAGCGGGGCGAGGTGATCGTCGAGCAGGCCCGGCTGAAGATCGTGCAGGAGCCGTTGGGTAGTCAGGAGGGCCAGCAGCTCATCGGCCTTGAACCAGAGCCCCGGCAGCTCGAATTTGTGTTGGGACGGCGCGTAGTAATAGCCGTTGCGTTCCCTGTCGTATTCGATAGGGGCATCGAGGAAGAGGCGCATGGCGTCGATCACGCGTTTTGCCGTGGCCCGCGAGCATTCGAGTCCTTCTTCGATCCGTCTGCGCGGAACCGGCAGCGAGGCGGTGCTCAGGAGGCGGTGGAGGGCAAAGATGCGTTCTAACCGGTCCATACCGACTGCTATCGCCAAGCAGCGCCAAGCCGGTCCATAGGATACCCGTTCACACGCGCGCTCCGTTCCGGGTCCGGGAGCCCACTGGCGCCCGTCTCATGGGTGCACGGTACCGCGGGACCGCCGGTCTCAGGCACGTGAACGGCCGTCATAGGCGATCGGTCCCTACACGGGCGTTGGTCCCATCGCGGCGACGGGTCAGCACGTAACCGTAGATAGCGGCGTTCAGGATCAACACCAGGACGCCGATGCCGATCTGTATTTCACGATTCAGCCCCTCGGGATAGAGGATCGGTAGCAGATAGTGCTCCAGGAAACCGCCCTCATAGCCCATGGCGCCGTGCTTCATGCGCAGCCAATTCTCCAACGGGGTGAGCGGGCAGATGAAGCCGATGAATTCGATGGCGAGACCCCACGCCAGGACCGGGAGGTGCAGCCACAGGAACTTGCGCGAGCACAGCACCAGCAGGCCGCCGAGGCCTACCAGGACCACGAATAGAAAATGCACCAGGACGACGAGATCGGCGAGCAGGCCGTACATGAGCGTCGGGGATTCAAGCTCGCGTGTAGCGGTGTTTGACCCCGGGAGGAAACCATTCGGGATCGCCGGCCGCGCGGAGCTCGATATAGGGTGTCTGGCGCTCGGCCGGAACGTAGTGGGCGAACTCGCTGTTCAGCCGCATCAACTCGGTACGGACCGCCTGGGCGAGGGCCTCGCGGCGCGGCTCACTGGGCCGTTCGCGCGGCGCCAGCTCGACCACGATCTGCAAATAGAGGTCGCGATCGGTGTCCTCCAGCGACTGCATGACGAACTTGCCCGTGACCCACTCGCAGACCTCGGGGCGTTCCAGCGCCACGGTGACGTTTTCGGGGTAGATGTTGGCGCCGAAATAGGAGATTACGAAGTGCGAGCGCCCGAAGACGTAGACGAACGGTAACTGGCGCGGTCCGCGCCCGCCGACCGGCCCGAGATCGGCGAACGGATCGTATCCCCAGTCGGCAAGACATCGCAGCATGCGCTCATAGCCGATGATCCCGCCTTCATCCGAGATATGGTAACGGATGAGCGGGACGCCGTTGTCGCCGGTGAAGAGCAGGGTACCGTCGCTGACCTCGAAGTAACGGCTCAAGGGGTCATATTGCAGCAGGCTCGGCAACCGCGATGCGCCGAACAGCGCACGCGCCGCCTCCGGCCGTGCGGCGAGAAAACGGCGGATGGCTATGGAGAGCGGCGTCTCATTGCCCAATACGCCGGCGTCCGCGGTGCCGTAGAGCGAGGCCGAGTCGCGGTAGGAATCGTTCGCCCCCAGCCGCGCGAGTACCAGCGAGCGCCACTCCTCGCTGAAGACCTCGCCGGCCATTACCAGCTTGCAGCGGTAGCGTGCCCAATCGAAACCGCGTGCGCGGCCGGTGTCGATGAGGTCCTTGAGGAAGGGCGGATAGCCGAGCAGCACGAGCTGATCGAAGGCCGGCGCAAGCCGCTCGGTCACGCGCAGTATTTCATCTTTATTGTTGCCGGGCGTAACGACGGTGATCGGATAGCCCTTGGCGGCGAGCCAACGGCAGCAAGACGCCGTATACATCCCGCCGACCCAGGTGCCGAGCGCAAAACACACGAGCGCCAGGGTGCGCTTGCGATCGGCCTCGAAACTGTCGTGGAACACCTGCTCGAAGCGCGTGGCGATGGCCAGCTCATCGGTGAGGAAGCGCGGCCAGAAGGTAGGCGTGCCGGTCGATCCCGAGGACACCGCAAGCATGTCACAGGTCTCCAATGCCCCGTCACGGCACAAGTCGGTCAGCGGTTGGTCGGCGAGATAATTCTGCTTGGCGGTGAGCGGCAGGGAGTGAAAATCCGCAGCGCTTCGGACCCGGGACGGATCGACGCCTTGCGCGGCCAGGAATCGGCGGTAGGCCGGCACCTGCGCCGCCACGTCCCGGAATAGCGTGAGTGCCTGCGCCTGCGCATCGATCGCCAGGTGTCGCGTCAGCACGGTATCGAGTGGTGTCTCGAAAAAGGCCCGCAACCCGTTCATGACTCGGGCCCGTTGTAAAACGCTTATTGTCATCGCTCGCCCCCGTTCTCCGGGTCCATTGTAGGTTGGGTCCGGTGCGCGTTTCGCTGGAACCCGACGATGCCGATCTAATCATCCGCGGAATAGAGATGCCCCCTGGACCACGGCAGATCGTTATCCTGCGCACGGTGAAAGACCACCTGGAAGAGCTGTAACCAGCCGGTGGAGAAGGCCGCGGCCGAGCCGCAGAGGTAGAGCCGCCAGGCGCGCAGAAAGGGCTCACCCCGCTCGGCCGCGATGTCTTGCGCCTGGGCCTCGAAACGCTCGCGCCACTGCAACAGGGTCTGCACGTAGTGCAGGCGGAGGTTTTCTACGTCGAGGACGGAAAAGGCATACGGTTCCAGGACCGCCAGGACCTCGCGCAGCGTGGGCGGATACGCGCCGGGAAAGATGCGCCGCTCGATCCAGGCATTGGTGGGCCAGGGGCGGTTGCGGCCTATGGCATGGATCAGCCCCCGTCCCTGTGGTTTAAGACAGCGCTCGAGCACGGCCCCCAATGCGCCGAAGTGGTCCGGCCCGATGTGCTCCAACATGCCGACCGAGACGAAGGCATCGTATTCCCCCGCCAGCTCGCGGAAGTCCGCCTCGAGCAGCTCGATGCGCGTGCCGAGCCCCGAGCGTTGCACACACGCCCTGGCGTAGTCGAGCTGCGCCGGCGACAGGTTGCAAGCAGTTACCCGGACGCCGTAATGGCGGGCCATGAAGAGTGCCAAGCCGCCCCATCCGCAGCCGGCCTCGAGCACCGATTCGCCGGCGCGCAGGCGCAGCTTGCGGCAGATGTGGTGCATCTTGGCGGACTGCGCCTCCTCCAGGCCCAGCCCGGGCCGCGGGTAGTAGGCACAACTGTACTGACGGTGCTCGCGGTCCAGCCAGCGGGCGTAGAAATCGTCGCCCAGGTCATAGTGATGGCGCAGCCGCGACGCCGAGGAATGATAGTGGCGCCGCCGCACCCTACGTTCGCGCCACAGCCAGGCGAGCACGGGATGACGGGCCATCGCCTGCTCGTAGCCTTGATACAGAAGGCACAGCAGGGCATAGAGGTCGCCCTCTATCTCGATATCACCGCGGCTGTAGAGCTCGCCCAGATAGCGGCCGGGGTTGCAACAGAGCCTATGCAGCGCCGCGCGACGGTGCAGGACCAAACGGTGGGGCTGGACGCCTCGTGCCGGGAACACCGTCTCGCCGTTCCACAGTTCAATCGCCACTGGCGGTGCGCCCAGCCAGCGCAGGACGGTGGACAGTAGCCGGCGCTCCCATGCATATACCGGGGCCGAGCCGGCAGGGTTGGCGTAGGCGTCCGGCGTGGGAGAGTCTGGAACGTGCTGCACGGGGGCAATCATGCACGAGCAGAGACCGCGAAGACAATGCGGGACCGACGGGGCCGGGCCCGGCGATTTGCATTCCAGGACGAGATGGCAATAATGGCCCCGCCATGAGCCGGGACACCCTGATCGAGGTACATAACTTGTATCGCTATTATGGCGCGCTCTGCGCGGTGCGGGACGTGAGCTTCACCGTACAGCGCGGCGAGGTGTTGGGTTTCCTCGGGCCGAACGGGGCCGGTAAGACCACCACCATGGAGATGATCTGCGGAACGCTCGCGCCCAGCGCCGGGGCGTTGATGGTGGGCGGTGTCGATCTCCTCGATGAGCCGAAACGCGCCAAGCAATGCCTGGGTTATCTACCCGAGCACCCGCCGTTGTACCGCGACCTCACGGTCAATGAATATCTGTGCTTCTGCGGCCGCTTGCACGGCCTGGCTGGAGGCGCATTGCACAGGGCGGTGGCGCGCGCCTGCGAACGCTGCGGGCTGGAGACAGTGGGCCGCCGTTTGATCGGTAATCTCTCCAAGGGCTATCAACAACGCGCCGGGATCGCCCAGGCCATACTGCATGCGCCGGCGGCCGTGATACTCGATGAGCCGACCGTGGGGCTCGATCCCATCCAGATCCGCGAGATCCGCGAGCTGATCCGCGAGTTGCGCGCCGAGCACAGCGTGATCCTCTCGACGCATATCCTGCCCGAGGTGCAGGCGGTCTGCGATCGCGTGCTCATCATCAACCAAGGCCAGTTGGTATTGGACGACAGCCTGGCGCATCTCGCCGAGCGGCGCGCCGGGTTAAGCCTGCGCATCGCCCTGCGCCAGGCGCCGCCGCTGGATCGGCTGCTTGCCATACCCGGCGTGCTCGGCATCCATACCCTCGACGCCGATCGTTATCTCATCCAATACCATAGCGATCACGACCCCGCGGACGGATTGGTGGAGCGTGCGGTGCAGGCCGGTTGGGGACTCTATGAGCTAATCCCGGAGACGCACTCGTTGGAGGAGACCTTCGTGCAACTGACCTGCGGCGATGCCCCGCCGGCGCGGGTAGCGGCGTGATCCGCGTCATCGCCAGGCGCGAGCTGCGCGGGCTGTTCGGCTCACCGCTCGCGTGGGTGGTGCTGGCCGTGGTGCAGGTGATCCTCGCCTGGATCTTTTTTACCCGCATCGAGCTATTCATACAGTTTCAGCCGCGCCTGCTGGGCGTGCCGGGGGCGCCCGGGCTCACCGACATCGTGGTCGCCCCGCTGCTCGGCAATGCCAGCATCGTGATGCTGCTGGTGGTGCCCATGCTGTCGATGCGCGTCATCGCCGAGGAACGCCGCAACGGGACCTTGAAACTGCTCTATGCCGCGCCGGTCTCGATGACCGAGGTCGTGCTGGGCAAATATCTAGGGCTGTTGGAGTTTTGCGTGCTCATCCTGGGGCTTGCCGCGCTGATGCCTCTGGCGCTGCTCTTGGGCGGCCGGCTCGATCCCGGCCAGATGCTTGCGGGGTGGCTGGGCCTCATGCTGCTGGTCGCCTCGTTCAGCGCCGTGGGGCTGTTTCTGTCCTCGCTCACCGAGCACCCGACCGTGGCCGGCGTCACCACCTTTGGCGTGCTGTTGCTGCTGTGGATCCTCGACTGGGCGGGCGAGTCCAGCGAGGCCGGCGGCGTGCTCGCCTACCTGTCCATCATGGGGCACTTCGAGCCGCTGCTGAAAGGGATCTTTAATTCGAGCGACGTGGTGTATTACCTGCTCGTCATTGCGCTGTTCCTCATCCTCACGGTCTGGCGCTTGGATGCCGATCGTCTCCGGCGCTAGATGATCGTTACCCAGAAGACCCGCCGCAAGCTGCGGCTGCAAGGCACACTGCTGGTGCTGCTCACGGCCGGCATCATCGGCCTGCTGGCCTGGCTGAGCACGCGCTATACCTATAGCGCGGACTGTACACAAGCCGGCCGCCACACGCTCTCCGAGGCCAGCACCAAGCTACTCGAGCGTTTCAAGGAACCGCTAGCGATCACCGCCTACGCGAGACCCCATCAGGAAACGCACGACGTGATCCAAGGACTGGTCGATCGCTATCGCCGCGTGAAACCCGATATAAGCCTGCGCTTCGTCAATCCCGATACGGTACCGGACGAGGTGCGGCGGGCCGGGGTACGCAGTGACGGCGAGCTGGTGGTGCAGTACGCGGGCCGTGCCGAGCACGTCGAGGAGCACAGCGAGGAGCGACTCACCAATGCCTTGCAGCGCCTGTTGCGCGACGAGGAGCGCTGGGTGGTGTTTCTCGAAGGCCATGGCGAACGCTCGACGGTGGCGGAGGCCAACCATGACGTAAGCGAATGGGCCGCGCAGTTGCGCCGGCGCGGGCTCAAGGTACAAGGCTTAAATCTTGTCGATAAGCCGGTGATCCCCGACAACACGTCGGTGCTGGTGATTGCGAGCCCCGAGGTCGCGCTGCTGCCCGGTGAGATCGAGATCATCACCCGTTATCTGAACGACGGCGGTAACCTATTGTGGCTGGCCGAGCCCGATACCCTGCACGGGCTGGAGCCGCTGGCCGAACGGCTCGGGATCCAGTTCGACGCCGGGACCATCGTCGATCCGGCCACCGCGTTGTTTGGCATCGACCATCCGGCCATGGTGCCGGCGGCCAAATACGGTGCGACGGCCCCGGTCGAGGGCTTCGGCAAGCTCTCGATCTTCCCGTATGCGCGCAGCCTGCGGGTCGAGACCAAGGATGATTGGCAGGCCGCGCCCCTCATCACCATCGGCGCCCAGGCGTGGGCAGAGACCGGCAAACTGGATGGTGAGCTTGCCTACGACGACGGTAAAGACCGCAAGGGACCCTTGGATATCGCCGTGCGCCTGACCCGTCCGCGGCCGCACGGCGGCAGCCCGATCAAGACCGGAGCGCAGCCTGATGATAAGAACAGCTTGAAGGGCGCGGGCGAGCAGCGCATCCTCGTCATCGGCGATGGGGACTTTCTTGCCAACGCCTATCTGGGTAATGGCGGCAATCTGGACCTCGGGCTGCGCGTGGTGAGCTGGCTGGCGAGCGATGAGGCGCTTATCGACATCCCCGCGCTCGCCACCGTCGACGGCACGCTGACCTTAACCGACGCGCAATCGGCCTTCATCAGCATTGGTTTCCTGATCGGACTGCCGGGCTTTTTCATCACCGTAGGGCTGTACATCTGGATGCGGCGCAAGTACGCATGAGCACCGGCACCCTGCGCTCGCGGGTGGTGCTCAATCTATTCCTCGCCGCGGCCCTCGCCGGCCTGGTGTTGCTGGTGATCTTCGAACCGGGAAAGAAGGCGCCTGATTCGCTACCGCCGCTCAGCACCCTGAAGGCCGGCGCGGTCCGCAAGGTCGCCATCACGCACGGTGCCGGACCGCGCATCGTCTTGGAACGCGTCGCTGAAGGCTGGACCATGCGCGAGCCATTTACGGTAGCGGCGAACGCCGCACGCATGGAGTCCCTGCTGTCCTTTGTCGAAGAACAGAGTCAGGGTAGTTTTCCCGCGCAGGGACAGGACCTCAAGCGTTACGGGCTCGCCGAGCCCGCGGTCGCGGCCGAGGTCGACGGCCAGCGCTTCGCCTTCGGTGACCTCGACCCTTTAAACAGCCGGCGCTATGTCCTCTACCAAGGCCAGGTGCATCTGATCGCGGACTTCGGCTTTGAGTATCTCACGGGCACGGCGGCAAGCCTGGCGAGTCTGCGCCTGTTGGAGCCTGGCATGCAGCCCACGGCCCTGGCGTTACCCGGCCGCACGCTCGAGCAGCGCGACGGGAAGTGGGTCATCACCCCGGCCGATCCGACGCTGACCAGCGATGCGCTGACCGGGCTCGTCGATGAGTGGCGCTACGCCAATGCCGTCTCCGTGCAGCCTTACCGCGAAGGCAACCACCAACACAGTATCATCATCACCTTGAAGGACGGTGCCCGGATCGCCTTCGAGCTCATGGCGCGCAAGCCGGAACTCATATTGGCCCGCAACGACCTCGGGGTGCAGTACCACTTCACGAGCGATATGGGAAGACGCCTACTCAAACCCAAGCACCCGAAGAAGAAGGCCGAAGCGAAACCGCCAGCGGCTACGAGCGACTCACCCGGTCCGGGGCGCTAGTCCCGGCAACCCTCGGCATGCCGGAGTTGCCCGAGGTCGAGACCATCCGGCGCGGGATAGCGTCTTTCCTCATCGGCCGGCACATCATTGCCGTCACCTTGCGCGAGCCCCGCCTGCGTTGGCCGGTCCCCGCCGATCTCGCTAGGCTGACCCGCGGTGGTACGATCACGGACGTCCTGCGCCGCGGCAAATATCTGCTGCTCGCGCTGCCGCCCGGCTGGATAATCATCCACCTCGGCATGTCGGGCAGCCTGCGCGTCCTGGCGCGCGATACGGCGCCCGCGAGACACGACCACCTGGACCTGGTGTTGGACAACGGGCTATGCCTGCGGCTGCGTGACCCGCGCCGCTTCGGGGCCGTACTCTGGGTACGCGGCGCACCCTTCGAGCACCCCTTGTTGGCCGAGTTAGGCCCGGAGCCCTGGGACCCCGCGTTCAATGGGGATTACCTGTATGCCAAGTCGCGCGGACGGCGCTTGGCGATTAAGAACTTTATCATGGATGCCCACGTCGTGGCCGGGCTAGGAAACATCTACGCCAACGAGGCCTTGCACGCGAGCGGCATCCACCCGGCGCGCGCCGCCGGCCGCATCGCCCTGGCTCGCTACGCGTCTCTGGCCGATCAGGTGCGCGCGGTACTGAGCCGTGCAATCGACGCCGGTGGTACCACCTTACGCGATTTCGTGGACAGCAACGGCCGGCCCGGCTACTTCGCCCACGACCTCCAGGTCTATGACCGCGCCGGACAGCGCTGCCCGCGCTGCGCCACGCGGCTGCGCGGTCGCCGCATAGGCCAGCGCTCGGCCTTTTACTGCCCGCGCTGCCAGCGGTAGTCACCATTGGAATGTATTCAGCGACTCGCCGCGCGGGTTCCCCGTCCGCGGCAGCGAATCGACAACCGTTTAACCCGATCTTCTTTCAGCGCCGCATGCATAGTCCACCTCGATCGCCGCCCGGCCGATGAGTGCTTCCAGATCCGCGATCAGGGCGTCGCTGGGCGTTACCCGCCAGGTCTCGTCCAGCCGCAGGCGTGCCTCGGCCCCCGTGCCCTGATAGGCGATGCAGACCGGGCAGCCCTCCCGGCTGCGGTGCGCGTCCAGCACGCGCTGCAGGTCTGTTATGAGGCCGTTCCGGAAACCCCCGCCGGGGAGGTGCAAGACCAGGCGCCCGTCATAGGCGGTGCGCGCCTCGGCGATGCCACGCACGTGCTTGGCGACCAGGCTGTAGCCGCCGCTGAATTCATCGAGCCGGCCCTCGCCGTCGGCTATCACGATGCGTCCCTTGGCCAGCGCCTCGGTACAGCCGGCCCAGACCTCGGCATAGACCACCAGATCGGCGCGTGCGCTGCCGTCATCCAAGGTCGCGATCGCCATGCGTCCGCGCTTGGATTGGCTGCTGCGGATAGCGCGTACCTCGCCGCCGACGCGCTGTGCACCGGCCTTGAGGTCGGCAAGACGGACAACGTTGAGCCGCGCCAACTCCTCGCGGTAGCGGTCCAGCCGGTGGCCGGAGATAGTGTGGCCCAGGGTCTCCTGTTCGCCGCTCAGGCGCTCCTCCTCGCTCAGCTCACGCACGCCGTCCGGCCGGGCCGGCATGACTTGCGGCGCCGACTCGAATCCGAACAGGTCGTCCTGGCCGTTTTGAGAGCCCTTGTGGTGTTGCTCGGCCGATTGCATGGCCGGCCCCAGGCTGCTCAGCAAGGCCCCCCGGCTTGTGCCCCATCCGTCCAGTGTGCCGGCGCGGATCAGGGCCTCCAGCACGCGTCGATTCGCCTTGCGGGGATCGACGCGTTTGCAGAGATCGTAGAGATCCCGCAGGTCTCCCCCGCGCGCCCGCTCCTCAAGCAGGGCCTTGACCGCGGCCTCGCCCACGCCCTTGATGGCACCCAACCCGTAGCGCAAGTGCTCGTCCCCGGCCACGCTGAAGGCGTAGTGGCTGGAATTGATTTCCGGGGGGAGCAGGACCAGCCGCATGCGCCGGCACTCCTCGATGAGGGACACGACCTTATCGGTGTTGTCCATGTCGGCCGAGAGCACCGCAGCCATGAACTGCGCCGGATATTTCGCCTTGAGCCAGGCGGTCTGATAGGCGATGAGGGCGTAGGCGGCCGAGTGGGACTTGTTGAAGCCGTAACCCGCGAACTTCTCCATCCGATCGAATATGGTCCCGGCGACCTCGGTCGTGACGCGATTGGCGGCCGCGCCCGCACAGAATATCGCGCGCTGCTGGGCCATCTCCTCCGGTTTCTTCTTGCCCATGGCGCGGCGCAGGAGATCGGCGGCCCCCAGTGAATATCCGGCCAGCCTCTGGGCGATCTGCATGACCTGCTCCTGATACAGGATCACGCCGTAGGTCGGCCGCAGGATCGGCTCCAGGCGGGGATCGAGATAGCGCACTGCGGCCCTGCCGTGCTTGCGATCGATGAAATCATCGACCATCCCGGATTGCAGCGGACCGGGGCGGAACAAGGCGAGCAGCGCCACCAAGTCCTCGAACACGTCGGGCCTGAGGCGCTTGACCAGGTCCTTCATGCCGCGTGACTCGAGCTGGAACACGGCCGTCGTCTCGGCGCGGCGGATCAGCTCGTAGGTCTGCGCATCGTCAAGCGGGATGCATCCGATATCGAGCGGCGGCTGGCCGCCCGCAGCGCGGCCGCGGTTGATGTCGCGCACCGCCCAATCGATGAGGGTGAGTGTACGTAAGCCCAGGAAGTCGAACTTGACGAGACCCAGCGCCTCCACGTCGCCCATGTCGAGCTGGGTGACCGGTGCGCCGCCGCCCGGTTCCGTATACAGCGGCATGAACTCGGTGAGCGGGCGCGGTGCTATCACCACGCCGCCGGCGTGCCGGCCGGCATTGCGTACCAGACCTTCCAGCCTCCGCGCGAGGTCGATGAGCGTGCGCACCTCCTCCTCGGCCTGCTGGCGCCGGCGCAGCAGCGGCTCCTCGGCGAGCGCTTGGTCCAGGGTCATGTTCAGCTCAAAGGGGATGAGCTTGGCGATCGGATCGACGTAGCCATAGGGGAGCCCCAGCACGCGGCCCACGTCGCGTACCACGGCGCGCGCCGCCATGCTGCCGTAAGTGATGATCTGCGACACGCGGTCGCGTCCGTAGCGGCTCGCCACGTAATCGATCACCTCGTCGCGCCGGTCCATGCAGAAATCCACGTCGAAGTCCGGCATGGAGACGCGCTCTGGGTTCAAAAAGCGCTCGAACAGCAGGTCATATTGGATGGGATCGAGCTCGGTAATACTCAGGGCATAGGCGACCAGAGAGCCCGAGCCCGAACCGCGCCCGGGCCCGACCGGTATGCCTTGCGCCTTGGCCCAGCGGATAAAGTCCGCGACGATCAGGAAATAGCCGGCGAAGCCCATCGAGTTGATGACCTCCAGTTCGCTGTGCAGGCGTTCGGCATAACCCGGCTCGGAGACCTCGAGCCCCGACTCGCGCAGCCGCGTTATCCGCGCCGCCAGGCCCTGCCGGGCCGACGCGCTGAGGTGATCCTCGACCGTGCCGCCCGCCTCCACCGGAAAGCTCGGCAGGTGATATCGATCCAGCACCAGCTCCAGGTTGCAGCGTTGGGCGATGCAGAGGCTGTTGTCGATGGCCTGCGGGCAGTCGGCGAACAGCCGGCGCATCTCTTCGGCGCTGCGCAGGTACTGTTCGGCGCTGTACCGGCGTGGGCGGCGCGTATCGGCCAGCAAGCGGCCTTCGTGTATGCAGACCCGCGCCTCATGCGCCTCGTAGTCCTCGGCGTACAGGAAACACGCGTCGTTGGTCGCCACCACCGGGACCCCACAGCGTGCCGCGAGGTCCAGGGCCGCCTCGATATAGGCCTCCTCGCCGCTGCGCCCGCTGCGCGTGACCTCGATGTAAAAACGCCCCGGATAGGCCTCGAGCCAGGGCCGCAACCGCCGCTCGGCATTGCGCGGCGTGTCGTGGGCGAGCCACTGGCCGAGCGCCCCATGCAAGCCGCCGGAGAGCAGGATCAACCCCTCGCCCCCGTCCAACAGCCATTGCGGGTGGACGTGCGCAAGGCTTTGATATTGCCCGTCCGTATAACTGCGCGTGAGGAGGCCCGCCAGGTTGCGATAACCCGTGGTGTCCTGGCACAGGGCCACTAGGCGCCGGCGCTGTCCGCGCGCCGGGTCCTCGCTGACGCACAGCTCCGCGCCGATGATGGGCTTGACCCCGCGCTTACGGGCGGCCTTGTAGAGCTTGACCATCGCGAACAGATTGCCTTGGTCGGTCACCGCCACGGCCGGCAGACCGAGGGCGACGGTGCGCTCGAGCAGCTCATCGATGCGGATCAGGCCGTCGCTCAGCGAATACTCGCTGTGGAGATGTAGATGGACGAACACGGTCGGTCCCTAAACTAAATGAGTAACGCGCGCACCGGGGCGTAGCTCCGGCGATGCACCGGCGACGGACCGAGTGCGCGTAGTCGCGCCAGGTGTCGCGGCGTCGGATACCCCTTGTGCAGGGCCAGCTCGTAGCCGGGATAACGGACATCGAGCACCCGCATCTCCGCGTCACGCGCCACCTTGGCCAGTATCGAGGCCGCGCTCACCGCACCGACCAGGCTATCGCCCCGTACCACGGCGACGCTGCGACAGGGGAGATCGGGGTGTTGCAGGCCATCGACCCACACCGCTAGCGGCATGGCCGGTAAGGCTAGCACGGCCCGCCGCATCGCCAAAAGGCTGGCCGCGAGGATGTTGAGTCGGTCGATCTCCTCGACCTCGGCGCGCCCCAGCGCATAGGCAAGCGCCGCGCCCCGGATCCGCTCGGACAGGCGTTCCCGCTGCGCCGCAGAGAGCCGCTTGGAATCGGCGAGACCCGCAAGCGCTCGCTGCCCGTCCAGGACCACCGCCGCGGCCACCACCGGTCCGGCGAGCGGCCCCCGTCCCGCCTCGTCCACACCGGCGATCCAGTCTTGGCCATCCATGGGTGCGCGGCCGTTACGCCCCGGCATGGTCAAATACGACGGAAGCGAATACCATATCGGCGCGTTGCTTTGCAATCCACATCATTCATCTAACCGTTTCAACTCAAGGAGATTTTTCTATGCGTCGCGTTTTCGCACTGGCGGCCCTGTGGGTCATCGCCGCCGCCCCTTGGCACATGGCCCCTCGCAGCTCAAGGTGACGGAGGAGATCGCCATTCAGACATCGCCGGACAAGGTCTGGACCCTCATCGAGGCGTTTTGCTCCGTCGCCGCAAGGCCGCATCCTTCCGCAGTTTTTACCAACATATTACATTTTAATGGAGTCACTTCAGATGAACGCAACACGAACAATTTCTACTGTACTGCTTTTCTCAAGTCTTGCGTTAAGCGCTCTTCCCGCTCAGGCCGTTAGCTTTCATTCGACCCGGAGTGTAACGCGCTTCAATGATGGCGGAACGTCGTTCGTAAACTTGGCTACTACCGCAACTCATTTTTGCTACCTGAGTAGGGTCGGTGTGGAAAACACCGATACCGACGACGAATCCGCCCAATGTCGGGTAAGGCGGGGCGCCACGTTCTGGCTGCTTGAAGCGACCCTGGGCGAGGACGACGACGCGGACGTCGTCTGTTCCGCCATCTGCTACAACAACAACTAAAGGATCAGCATCGCTACCCAGTGACCGGTGAGATCCAGGTGCGGGCCGTTTGGACGGCCCTCACCTGGCATCGTTCAGCTGACGAAACCCGTGCCCGCGACGTTGTGAGGGCGCTCCGATATCAAGGCGCAGCCACCTGATTCAATACCGGAGACTTAGCGTGCGAACCATCACCATTTGGACCGTATTGGCCATTAGCATCGCAGTACTTGCCTATAAGTTCGTGCGGGACGACTCGGCGGCCGAACCGCCTCGCCCAGTGGCGTCGCGAACCGAAGCGAGCACCGGCCGAGAAGTCCAAGACGGATTGGACAGGCTGACCAACGCTTTGAAGCGCTATCAGCAAGCCAACCATGAGCAACTTCAGCAAGCAAGGTTGGAGCAAGCTCGTTTGAATAAGATACTCGCGGATGTGGATACGAGGCTCCGATCCGTGGAAACTGCCGCCGGCAAGCAAACCACCAAGACGCTCGTAACGGATAGGTTGGGGGAACCCACAGACACGGTCGAACCGAATAGCGGGACCCGAAAACCCGAATCAGGGAAGGTTTCGGAGACTGACTTAGCTCATTGGATGGACGAAACCCTGCGCGTCGGAGACGTCGACCGAGATGTAACGAAGCTAGCCGTAGAACAAGCCGCAACAAGCCTTCCGAAAGTACCGGGCACCTATCTGGAAGACCTGCAGTGTGGAAAGCGTTTCTGTCGCGCCATCTTCGGCAACGAAAAAGGCGAGCAACCAGCCATCCGGAGTCTTTTCGGCGAACCCCCGTTCGCGAACGAAGGCTTCACCCTCAACGAGCCCGACGGCCGTGTCTCGCTCTATTTCACTCGACCTGGCGAGTCTCTAGAAGAGTTCCGAAGCGAAGCACGAAAGGCTACCGAGTTAACAGGCGAATGAAAAATACCGGGTGACGCCGTGGCGACTGCGACTAAGAAATTTAAACGCCCTTTTTTTTAGACGCGACGATACGAGTGGCCCTTTTAGCTGTCAATCGCGGTAGTTCCCGGTCCCGGATCAGGAAATCATCGAGCGATTACATCGCCCCGAAGCGCCCATTCACGAGGCATTTTGGCATCGCGCGGGGGGGTGCGGGCTAAAGAGGGGTATTGGCTTCTGGAGCGGCACCAGAGGGGCGGGGGTGTCGGTTTGGGGCCAGGCAGGAGTCGATTCCGATGCGAACGGCGTTGTTGAAGTGGTTTTGTGCAAGAAGTTACAAGCGAGAATCTAAGGGTGATATCACGATATGGGTGGTGTCGTCGTGGTAGGGGCTTTTGAGTTGCAGCACGACCTCACCGGCCCGATCGAGTGTCACGCTTCGCGAAGGCGAGCCGGCGGGTCGCCACTATAGCTCGCTGTACGTTCAGCGGCGATGGCTATGGGGGTCGTGGCGGTCCTACGTCTTCGCGATGGTGCCGGTGCCCGTCCGGATCATGGGGCTCTTATCATGCAATGATGTCACGGTGAGCCGGCGCAGACCAGCGACGGACTCACGGGCGGCGTCGGCGTGCTTGAGCTTCGAGCGGTGTAGCTTGGCGTAGACCCCGTGGCATTGGCACAGGGGGGGCGTAGTTCGGCCCCTGTAAACAATCGTAGGATGTGCCGACGTAAGGAGGCGCATCAGTCGCGGGACATCGCTCGACAGATGCGCTTCGTACCTCAGCGCATCCTCGGGCTTTTAGCTGACTACTCGGGCTGCATCGCACCAGATCGTCACCTGGCTCCATCAAATCGACGGGCTCCGTCGAGCAGCGTGAATGCTTGCCGGGCCGCTCGGAAATCCCTACAGTAGCCACATGAGCCCTCTCCGAGCCCATGTCGAGAAGGGGCGGCTCGTGCTCGACGAGCCGACAACCCTGCCTGAGGGAACGGTTGTTGACCTGGTAGCCGACGACGAAGGTGATGACCTCACCGACGAGGAACACCGCGCCTTATACGAAGCGCTTTCCGCGTCCTGGAAATCCGCTGAGGCAGGTCGTCTGCGGCCAGCGTCTGATATCTTAGACGAGCTGCGCCAGCGCCGGTGAGTCTGCCGGTCCGAACCACACCTGAAGCAGACGCACACATCCGCGAAATCGACAGTTGGTGGCGCGGCAATCGTCCCGCCTCACCGGAATTGTTCGTCGAGGAACTGAGCGCAGCGTTCGACATCGTCGGCCACGCACCACATATAGGCCGCCTGTATCGACAGTCCCCCATACCGAGTACGCGTCGCGTCCTGCTGAAAGGCACTGGCTATCACGTCTACTACGTTCCGCTCGCTGCCGAGGTGAGGGTACTTGCGGTGTGGCATGCGCGGCGGGGCGTGGGGCCGCCCCTTCGCGCGTCATGAATTGGCAGACCAGACGTGGGCTAGAGTACTTGCATCATGAAATGTGATGCAAATGAGTCAAGTTTATGATTGAAGGCCAAAACAACCCCTACCCCATTGCGCCGCGTCGCAAAGGGAAAAGGGCTTCGCTCAAGCCGCAATGCGAGCAAACGCAACTACGACACCGCGACGATGGTTGCCTTAAAAGGGCGCGGTCCCGAGAGGGAGTCCGCAATCCGCTCAGCGCTTCGAGCGGTGATATTGAGCGGTGATATTGATCGTCCTAGGCGGTGTATCTGAGCACCGAGTCGCCCGCTTGCTATGTCGGTGCGAGATAATACACCTCGTCGGTCTGAGGCGGAGCCTCGTTCTATCTACAAGACCGGGTTGGCCGGCTTGAAGACGCTGGCGGAGCAATGATAGGCCCTGGTGCAGAGTCCGGGTTTGCCGTGGTGCACGGGCCTGTGAATCGCTCGATAGCGCCGCGTCAAACGCTGCCGGAACTTGGGAGAGCGCTGAATAATACGTATTCGTCGCTCCGGCGGAAGCCGAAGTCCAGCTACATCAGAACGCTACGGGATCCCGGCTTGTCCCGGGATGACTTGTTCAGATTTTTATTAGCAATGGATGCCCCGTTCCCGTCGCAGCGCCCGGTGGCCGATGTCGCGGCGGTAGTGCATTCCCGGCCAGTGGATGGTCTCAATGCGGCGGTAGGCCGAGTCCAGTGCCGCTTGTACGGTCTCGCCCAGGGCACAGACACACAGCACGCGCCCCCCCGCGGTGATGACCTGCCCCCCCGACTCGGCCGTGCCCGCGTGGAAGAGGCGGGTGTCGGCCGTGGCCGGCCCGACGAGTCCGGTAATCGTGTCCCCCTTGCGATAGTTGGCCGGATAGCCCGCCGCGGCGAGTACCACGCCGGCGGCAGGGCGCGGGTCCCAATCGATACGCGCGGTGTGCAGCCGGCCGTCCAAGGCCGCCAGGCTCAACTCCACTAGGTCCGAGCGCAGGCGCATCAGGATCACCTCGGCCTCCGGGTCGCCCAAGCGGCAATTGATCTCCAGGACCCGCGGGCCCCCGTCCGGCCCAAGCATGAGACCGGCATAGAGAAAGCCGCGATAGCGGCAGCCCTCTTGTGCCATGCCGCGCAGGATAGGCGCGATGACCTCGTCCATTATGCGTGCCTGCAAGTCGGGCGTGATGACCGGCGCCGGTGAATAAGCGCCCATGCCGCCGGTGTTGGGGCCACGATCGCCATCGTCACGGCGTTTGTGGTCCTGGGCCGTCGCCAAGGGTAGGGCCTGGGCACCGTCGCAGAGCACTGTGAAGGTCGCCTCCTCGCCGTGGAGAAATTCCTCGATGACGATGCGCCGTCCGGCCTCGCCAAAGGCCGTTCCGCCGAGCATGGCCGTGGCGGCCGCGTGCGCCTCGGCAGGGTCCTCTGCGATCACCACGCCCTTGCCGGCGGCGAGGCCATCCGCCTTGATGACGATGGGTGGCCGCTGACTGTCGATATAGTCGTGCGCCTCGGCCGGTTCAGAGAATGCCGCATAAGCCGCGCTCGGGATGCGGTGCCGGAGAAAGAACGCCTTGGCGTAGGCCTTGGAGCCTTCGAGCCTCGCCGCGGCGCGGCTGGGCCCGAGACAACGTAGCCCCGCGGCCTGAAAGGTATCGACGATCCCCGCCACCAGCGGCACCTCGGGACCGATGATAGCGAGGCCGATGGACTCGCGCCGGGCCAGCTTGAGCAGGCCGTCGGTATCCTCGACCGCGACGGCGACGTTCCGCACCTTGGGCTCGCGTGCCGTGCCGGCATTCCCCGGCGCGACCAGCACCTGCTCGACCTCGGGGCTGGCGGCGACCTTCCAGGCCAACGCATGCTCGCGCCCGCCGCCCCCGACGATCAAGACCCGCATGCGCGGCTCAGTGCCGGAAATGGCGCACGCCGGTGAACACCATGGCCATGCCGTGCTCATCCGCCGCGGCGATCACCTCGGCGTCGCGCAGGGAGCCGCCCGGCTGAATCACGGCGGAGACGCCTACGGCGGCCGCGGCATCGATGCCGTCACGGAACGGAAAAAAGGCGTCCGAGGCCATGGCCGCGCCTTGCACCGTGAGCCCGGCATCCTCGGCCTTCAATACCCCGAGCCGGGCGCTGTACACGCGGCTCATCTGTCCGGCCCCGATCCCCAGGGTCTGGCCGGACTTGGCATACACGATGGCGTTGGACTTGACCAGTCTTACCACCTGGAAGGCGAATAACAGGTCGTCGATCTCGGCGACGCCGGGCGCGCGCCGGGTCACGACCTTGAGATCTGCGGCCGTAACGGCGGCGAGGTCCCGGTCCTGGACCAACAGGCCGCCGTGCACGCGCTTCAAATCATAGCCGTGGGGGACCTGCGCGGGACCGACCGTAAGCACCCGTACGTCCGGTTTGGCGGCGAGTCGCTGGAGCGAGGCCGGGGCGACGCTCGGCGCCGCGATGACCTCCACGAACTGGCGCGCGATGATGGCCGCAGCGGTATCCGCGTCGAGCTCGCGATTGAAGGCGATGATGCCGCCGAAGGCCGAGGTCGGATCGGTGGCATAGGCGCGCTCATAGGCGGCGAGCGGGGTCGCCCCCAGCGCCACGCCGCAGGGATTGGCATGCTTGACGATGACACAGGCCGGGGCCGTGAAGGACTGTACGCATTCCAGGGCCGCGTCGGTATCGGCGATGTTGTTATAGGACAGGGCCTTGCCTTGCACCACGGCCGCCGCGGCAACGCTGCCGCTGGCCGCGCCCGGCTCGGCGTAGAAGGCCGCCCGCTGGTGCGGGTTCTCGCCGTAGCGCAGGGCCTGTTTCTTGATGAAGCTCGGCGCGTAGAGCGGCGGAAAGTCCGGTTGGCCACGCGACGAGAGGTAATTCGCGATCGCCGCGTCATAGCGGGCGGTGTGCGCGTAGGCCTTGGCGGCCAGCGCAAAACGCCGCTCGACCGATACCGTGCCGCCGCCTCGGCGCAGCTCGTCCATGAGGACCGGATAATCCGCCGGATCCACGAGCACGGTCACCGCGGCATGGTTCTTGGCCGCGGCGCGGATCAGGGCCGGCCCGCCGATGTCGATGTTCTCAACGGCCTCGGCGAGTGTGCAGCCCGGCCGGCGCACGGTCTCCTCGAAGGGATAGAGATTGATCACCACCAAATCGATGGGCTCTATCCCGTGCGCCGCCATGAGCGGCTCGTCCTGGCCGCGCCGCCCCAAGATCCCGCCATGAATCTTGGGGTGCAAGGTCTTGACCCGGCCGCCCATGATCTCGGGGAAGCCGGTATAAGCCGAGACCTCGCGCACGGGAACGCCGGCCCCTGCGAGCAACCGTGCGGTGCCGCCGGTGGAGAGGATCTCGATGCCGGATTGCACCAGGAAGGCGGCCAGATCCTCGATCCCGTTCTTGTCGGAGACGCTCAGCAAGGCGCGTCGCAAATCCAGTCCCATCAACCCCGGCTCTTGGTTAATAGGCCAAATCTTTTCAAGCGCTTGCGTAGCGTGGCGCGATTGACCCCGAGGATCCCGGCGGCCTTGGTGATGTTGCCGGCGCTCCGCTTCAGCACCAGCTCGAACAGTGGCCGCTCTACCTCCTCGAGCACCAACTCGTAGAGATTCGCGGCCGGGTGGCCTTCCAGCTTTTCAAAATACAATCTAAGCGAGCTGCGCACGCATTGCCCCAGGGGCTGCTGACGGCGCTCGGCGCTGAAGGAATCAGGCGGATCGCTCATGTGGGACCTCCCCGACCGAGGCATTTCTTAGAATTGCGCTCTTACTCGTACCTGCCCCGGAGGC
>JBOIDW010000098.1:0-4721 GCA_050740655.1 Gammaproteobacteria bacterium
GATGAACGCGCTCAGGGCTGAGATCCAAGCGATGATCAACCGGCTGCTCCTCACGCTTACCGGGATTATCATCGGTGCGATGGTCGCGATGACCGCCGTCTTCGCCGCGATCGTGAAGCTGCTATGACCCCAAGGATCCGCCTACGCGATCTGCGCCATTACGTCATCACCGGGCTTATCCTCGGCGGCATCAACGGCGTGTTCGCTTTTGGACCGAAGCTTATAAAAAGCTTTTGGATCGACGGGCTTATACAGATGGGCTACAACGGCCCCATGGTGCCTTATTGGGTTGAAAACCTGATCGCTCTCCCGATCGGCGTCGCGATGTTCGCGCTCATCGGCGCGGTGGCGATTCTACCCGCGGGTTACTTCCAGCTTTGGCGCTTCCGGCGTAGGCTGGCGGAGTCAGAAAATCCTCAGTGCCCTGGAGCCCAAGCCCCGCAAGCACGGTTCCCACGATCTTGAACGCCTTCTCGGAACCGGGCGCGTACTTGCGCAGCTCCTTAAGCTTTGTCATCGCCTCGGGGTTGGTGATGATATCGGCAAGCGTCTCGTTGTATTTTCCGGTTCTCTTGTCGATCCACCAGTCCCGCAAGGCCGAAGGTCTTGAGGGGCTCGTCAGCACCCCCGCGACAGGAGCGGCTTTACGGCGCGCCTCCTTGGCCGCCTCGCCCGCGAAGTGCGTGATCGACTGCCCTTTGTTCACCCTTGTCGTGGCTGCGAGGACGTGCATCAAGTTATTGAAGTCCTGATACCGATCGTCGCCCATACCCGCCTTCAGAATGTTGCGTTTGGTCTCGGAGCCATAGATCCGATCGTGGAACTTTGCGGCCGTGCCGCCGGTTCGATCGGGGATCGCCTCCCACTGCTTGCGCAGCCAGGCGTTCAAAAGATTGTCCCACTCGCCCGTCTTGCCTTGCTTCTCGAAGAGTGCTTTGGCCCTGCCAACCTGCACGGGACCGGCGGTATTCTTGGTCGGGGAAAAAATCTCATCGGCGGTTTGCGCGAGCCGCTTGTCGGACATCTTGGAAATGATGCCTTCGATGGACTGCTCGGCGGTTCTAACCTCGGGCGTCGCCTCTTGGAAGGCGGCCCGCGCTTTCGCGTAGTCCGGGAAGGCGGCGTCGCTAGCCTCCACGACCATCTTGCGGCGGCGTTCAAGCTGCGAGACTTCCCAACGTTGCGTCGGATCGGCCTTTGCGGCCTGGATCTGGCCGTCGATGCGTTTCTTTACGGCATCGAGCACAGGAAGAGAGTCATCGGGATAGTCAGCCATGCCGGCGAGCTTCGAGGCTTTGACTGCTTTAATCTCGTCAGCGAGAAAAGGATCGCCGGCAATCGGTCCCATCAGCTCCTCGGGCAACCGAGCGTCGGGCCGCACCACTGCCTCATACAGCTTCGTAGCTTTTGCAGTCCGGGCTTTATACGCCTCCTCCATCGCCTTACCGAAAACCGGTTTGGCCTCGGCTCCTGCTGTGGCCAGGTGCGGGGCCGCGGGCAGTTGCTTTTCGACGGCCTTATCGATGGCCTCGTTCCGAGCCTGGTAGAAGCGGCTCATGGTGTCGCCGGCCGGTCCGAAGGTATTCGATAGGTAGGTCTGCTGGCCCTTGAGCGATTGCAGATCGGTCGCCTCGGCGGGGGTTAACTGGATCCCGAACTGCTTGCCCTTCTCAATGATGTCACCGGCACCGGGGATATCCGCTTGCCCAAGATCTCTCGCGCGGTGGCGGTTGGCGTAGCTACTTAGGCCTTTCCCCGCCCACCAGCCGGCGCCCTCCGCCGCCCCCGCCAGCCCCATATCGACGGCATCGCCCGCCGGATCCCTGGGCTCGCCGAGGAAGGCCGTCGCCGCCGTTTTCCGCAATCCTTCACCGGCCGCGCCGCCAACTATCGCGCCCCCCGGCCCGCCAACTGCGCCGCCGAAAGCCGTCCCGACGACCGAAGGAGCCAGCTCGCCCGCATGCTGAGCAAACTTCCCAACGTTACCTAACTCCCGATATTGCTTGCCATCGTCGTCTTGGAAGACGAGATCGCCTTCCCGGTCGAAGCCATAGCGGGCTATGGCCTGATCGATGGGCTCGTCCGGAAAGCGCTGCGATGCAAAGTGTCGGATACGGGTCTCCGGATCGCTGGCGAGGCCGGAGACAAACGCCGAGCCGAGAGAAGCCGTATCTGTGGGCTCCCAAGTGAGCTTGTCGTGGCGGTACTGTGCGGTGGTTTTGCCTTCGAGGTCGTCGGGGCCCGTCGTCCCCGTGATTGAGCCCGCGAGAAGATCCCTCGGGTCGCTGGCCTGCCCCGGCATGCTGGTAGCCGGGGGCGCCGTCTCTAGGAGGTCTCTAGGCATTAGGGAGCACCGATCCTGCGCTTCACCTCCTCGATGGTGATGCCGTGCTTGGCCGCGGTATATTCGAGGTCCTTCAGGGTGACCGGGGCCCGCCCCGACAGGATGTTAGCCGGGGGCGGCGGGACGGGCGCGGGGGCATTCGGCGCAGAAGCAGCCCCAGCCCCACGCGCGCTTTGGTGCCGCGCAATCGCCTCGCGCACGAGCCGGGTAGAGTTCATAAGCTTGCGCACGAACACATCCGGGGCGTCGTCCAGATTCGGCACGGTCGCCTTAATGCGTTCCGCCTCCTGCACGCCCATCGCAGCGCCCGTGAGATCTTGGATGGTTCTCGTTAGATTGATCAGCGTGGCCTGGCGCGTGTCCGTCATGCTGTCCCGGAAGCGCGCCTGCTCCGGCGTCATTTGGCCCCCGAGCTTGCCTTTTAGATCGAGGATCGCATTCCGGCCCTGGTTCTTCCAGGTGAGGTTATCCGGGTTGGCGGTCTTTTCAATTTCATCGAGTCGCGCGAGCGCGTCCTCTTCGTTAATGACCTTCTTTTCGAGCTCATTCCTGGCGGGCGTCCCGTAACTGATTGACGCGGTGCCGTCCGGGTTGGTCGTCATGCTGAAGCCCGCGGCAGGGTTATTCTCAGTGTATTGGTGATGCCTGGCTGTCTCCGCCGCGTTCTCCTGGGCCACGTCAAGATGTCCTTGCGATATACCTAACTGCTGCTGGCGGTAGGCGATCTGAGATTGGCTGTTGCGCTCGGCGCGGGCCTCTTTCATATGATCCAAGCTGCTCGCCGCGAAGCCCTGCACCGCGGTCGCGAACTGCTGGGGGTCTTGAATGCCGGCCAGTCGCTCGGCGATCGGGGCGAGCTGCGGCATCTTCTGCGACCATTCCGCGAAGGTTCCCAGGACCGCATTGCGATCGCCGGGGAAGCGCGCGATAAACTCGAGCGCCTTGCGGGCGGCTTCTTGATCGATCTTCCCCGTCTCGGCCGCGGCCTTGCTGGTCTGCGCGCGGGCTTTCTCGATAGTCTGCGTGTTCAGCGCGGCCTCTCGCTCACGCGCATAGGGCAGCTCGGCCGCCTTGGCCTCGGCGAGCGCGTTCGCCGAGCGGTAGTTCTTCAATTGCTCGGCCTGCGTGAACGTGTCGATGAGGCTGTTTTGGGTCGGTTGAATCCACTGTTGGATGGGCATGTCAGTGTCCTCTTACCTGTAAGTCGGCATATTCCACCGCGCGGGATATTGATAATCCCCGGCGTCGGAGTAGCCGGTCGGCGTGTTCGCGCGGTTCCCATTCCCGAATGCCCCCGCCCCGTACAAGAGCCCGAGGCTGCCGAGGTTGTTGAAGGCGTTCCCCGTCGCGGTCCCCGCGGCGAGCTGCCCGGAAGCTAGCGCATCGGCGCCTTGCTGAAGAAAATTGGCCTGGCTGCCGGCGCCAGCGAGGAGTGTGTTGGCGCGGTTGGTGCCGACCTGCACGCCGGTATTGGCGCGTTGGGAGGCCGTGCTCATGCGCGCATTGGCGAGGTTCGTGCGCACGCCGAGGCCCATGTTGTTGAGCCCGGTTAGGGCGTTGAATTTGCGCTCGCGCTCGTTGTAGTCGCGGTTATAGCCGCGCTCGATGCCGGCGGCGGTCACATCGCGCAGCCCCGCCACGGTATTGCCCGACATGAGACTCCCGCGGGAGGCCGCCGATTGATCCCAGGCGCGGACGTTCTCATCGAGCTCGGTCTGGTAGACCGGATCGGCCGCGAGATCGTCGCGGGTATAGGGATCGAAATAATCCCCGAACCCTTCCGAGCTTTTCTGGTTCGCGGCGAAGGCGTTGGCATCGGTCTGCCACGTGTTGAGATCAGCGTGATATTTTGTCGTCTCGGCATCAAACGCGGCTTGGAACCTGGCCGTGGCCCGTCTCTTCTGCTTGGCGGTTACGGTGCCTTGGCCTTTGCCCTTGCCGGTGGCCGCGGCTTTCTTGGTCGTCTCCCACTCTTTCAGTCGCTGCGCCACGCTTTGCGGCTCCGCCGGCTGCGGCGTGGTGTAGGCGGTATCAAACCCGAGATAGTTCGCGAGCGCGTTCGATCCCTGCAACCCGAGCCGGTCGTAGGGCGCCATATCCTGGACCGCGCCCTGGTAGCCCTCGAGCAACAGCCGGTCGGCCTTCTTGCCCGATCCTTGGAGAGCCGCATCGCCTCGCTGGCCCGCTTCCGCCAAGGCCGCGGCGTTGGCTTGTGATTGGCCGGCGGAGGTTGCGGCCGCGTCGCTGGCGCCCTTGCCGGACGCCGCGCCACCGGCAATTGAGCCGGCCGCGGCTATTGCTGCACCCCATGGCATGTTGTTAATCCTCCTTGATCAACTGGTGTTCTTCCCGGATCTCTACGTGTCCGGTCCGGGAA
>JBOIDW010000099.1:0-2489 GCA_050740655.1 Gammaproteobacteria bacterium
GCTGCAGATGCGGATCGCCGAGCGCGGCCTCGAGCGCAAGCTCAAGGCAGACAGCGGGGAGACGGTCATCGTCGGCCAGAACCACTTTCGCCGCGACGATCAGCGAAACGAGATCGGCGAATCGTTCAGCCTCGATCCGGGCGTGGCCGAGCGCGTGCTGCAGAAATACCAGCGGATCGTGGACACTCGCAGCCAGCAGCGCGTGGATTCAAGCCTCGCGCGTCTGGCGGAGGCGGCGCGATGCGATGACGTCAACCTCATGCCCTACCTGGTCGAATGCTGTCACGCCTATGCCACCGTCGGCGAAATGGTCCGTTGCCTCAAGCGCGAATGGGGCGAGTTCAAGGAGCCGGTGCGGCTGTGAGCACGCCGGGCCGCCCCAAGGGCGAACCCCGAACGCGGTTGCGTGAGGGTAGTCCAGTGAGCACGCCGGGCCGCCCCAAGGGCGAACCCCGAGCGCGGTTGCGTGAGGGTAGTCCACTGAGCCCGCCGGGCCGTCCCAAGGGCGAACCCCGAGCGCGGTTGCGTGAGGGTAGTCCAGTGAGCCCGCCGGGCCGTCCCAAGGGCGAACCCTTGTCGCGAAGCGACAAGGTAGTCCAATGAGATACCGTGTTCTTTGTCAAGCGGCGAGGTCATCGTGTTGCCTCGGCGGTAGTCAGCTGGGCGACGAAGGGCCGGCGATGCTTGGCGACGCTGTAGACGGCCAAGAGCAGCTTGTGCATGCAGGCCACCAAGGCAACCTTGGGCAGCTTGCCGCGTGCGAGCAGACGCTGGTAGTGAGCCCGCAGCCAGGGGTTCTTACGCACGGCGGTCAGGGTCGGCATCCAGAGTGCAGCGCGCAGGCGGGCGTTGCCGATGGGGGTGGTGGCGGCGCGGGTGTTCTTGCGTTTACCGGACTGGCTGAGCGCTGGGACGACGCCAACGTAGGCGGCGAGCGCGCCGGGGCTGCGGAAGTCGGCGGGATCACCGAGTTCGGCGATCAGGCGCGCGGCGGTATTGGGGCCGATGCCCTGGATGCTGGTGAGCAGCGTGCCGACTTCATGCGCGCCGAGGGTGCCCTCGATGTCGCGATCGAGCTGGCGCAAGCGCCGGCGCAGGATGTCCAGATCCTCGCAAGCGTAGCGGACCTGGACGCGATAGGTCTCGCCGTGATGGTGCCCCACCGAGTGCTTGGCCGCAGCGATGAGCAGGCCGGCAAGCTCCTCGCCGACCCGATGTCGGCCATCGTAGCGAAGCGCGGCCAGGCGCTTGGCCGATACGCCGTGGAAGGCGGCGGCGGTGGGGTAGTCGTGCAGGATGGCGCTGGCGAGCTCGCTATCGAGGGTTTTGACGTAGCGGGTGAACTCGGGGAAGCCCAGATCGACCAGGCGGTGGAGTTGACGCACCCGGTCGCCGAAGTCCTGCAGCAGCCGCTCGCGCAGGCGCACCAGCTCGCGCAGCTCCTCGGTGGCCGGGTCGGGCAGCCGAGTCGGTACGGGGCGCTTCTGCGCAGCGAAGCGCGCGATGCCCAGCGCATCGATCGCGTCGGTCTTGGTGCGTTGCAGGTCCTCCTCGGCGAAGCGATGGGTGCGCAGCGGATTGAGCAGTGCGACGCTAAAGCCGCGCGCGGCCAGGGCGGCGAAGAGGTTCTTCCAGTAGTGGCCCGTGGCCTCCATCGCCACGAGCAGCTCGGCGCTCGCGCCGAGCTGCTCGAACAGCTTCTCGTAGCCGGCCGCATCCTCGGCGAACGCGGTGGCCTTGACCAACACCTTTCCGTCCTCATCGACCAGCGCGACCACGTGGGTCTCGGAGGCGATGTCCACGCCAGCGAATCGCATACGACCTCCTGGCGACGGAGGAAGTCGGGAGCCTCGGAGCCGGTGCTCCTGCCCGCGCTTGTGCATGCGAGGACTCGGCATAGCCAGCCTCGGGATACCGTCCGGGCCCTGAGCACCGGTCGAGGGCGCCAATCTCACAGCCGAGGACTCCGCCTCGAGCCCGCCGATGCGGCGACCCTCTCCCGGATTCCGTCGGCGCCCATTCTCGGATTCATCCGATGAGTGGACAACATACAAGCCCGCCGGGCCGCCCCAAGGGCGAACCCCGAGCGCGGGACGCGCGAGGGTAATCCAATGAGCCTCCTCGTCGCCGACCGGGTCGCGAAGCGTTTCGGCGGCGTGCAGGCGCTCACCGACGTCAGCTTCAGGATCGCGCCCGGGGAGATCTACCGCTTGATCGGGCCCAACGGCGCCGGCAAGACGACGCTCTTCAACCTGCTCACGGGCATCTACGCGCCGGACGCGGGCGGGTTCGCCTTCGACGGCGGGCCGCTCGCCGGGATGAAGCCGCACGAGCTCGCGGCGCGCGGCATCGCGCGCACCTTCCAGAACATCCGCCTGTTCGCGAACCTCTCGGCGCTCGAGAACGTGATGATCGGCCGTCACGTGCGCACCCGCGCCGGGGTCGTCGGCGCGATCCTGCGGACGCGTGCCACGACCGCGGAGGAGCGC
>JBOIDW010000100.1:0-15374 GCA_050740655.1 Gammaproteobacteria bacterium
CTCCCTGCCCCTCGATTGCTTCCCCGACAACATCACTTTCTAACCGCGGCCGACCCCGCGGCCTCGCCTTGCGCCACTGCCCCGTCACGCGCTCGATCTTGGCATAGAAGCGCACATTGTCCAATTGCAGGTGGTAGGGGGCAGACCACGATATTCTGATGGCATCTTGTTTGTGTGAACACCAGCGCGCGATCACCATCGCGTCAACCGCGAAGGTTGCAAGCGGCTCTCACTGGGAGCGAGTTTGGCCCTTTCCCATTTCCAGCCGAGCCGCTGATAGTGTTGGGGCCGATGATGACCCTCTATCTCACCTCGACCACTCGCGTCCCTGTCTGGAGGGCGGCGACTAGCTGCGGCAGCAAGGCGTCGAAAGCGGATAACAGGGCCTGCGTCTCTGAGGTCAGACACCACATCACTGCACGATGCCGCGTGCAGGTTCGCAATCAGAGGGATAGTGATGTGGTGTCTAGTCCATATACCGTTTGACAACGCAGCAGCCGCTTGATCTGCCGGATACTCGACCGCCCACACCAACGCGGAGGAAAGCCTGTTGGTGTTAGAAATGTAAGGTGTCGGCCTGCGGCTGACGGGTTGGTGGGTTACGCCGCAAACAGCGCGGCTAACCCACCCTACAGGTAAGTCGAGGCGAGATAGGGAATGTGAGTCGATTGGAGGCATTTGTTCAACTTAAAGGCGTGAACCCGTAGGTTGGGCATGGGCGCGCGGCGGGTCTCCGGTGACCCGCTCCCATTGCTTGGCGAGGCGCGCCTCGGAGATCGGGAACAAAGTCGCCAGCTCCTGGGCGAAGACCGATACGCGCAGCTCCTCCAGCATCCAGCGGAATTCCAGCAGCGACGTGCTACAGGCCCCGGCGTCCAGCATGGCCTTGCAGGGCGGCCAGAAGGGGGCGGTGCGCGCGGCCCGTAACCGATCCCTGGCCGGGTCCTGTACCAGGCGTTCGATGCGCCGCTGTAGGGCGTTCAGATAACGGGGGAGGTGTTTCAGCCAGTCCTCGGGTGTGAGGCTCAGGAATCGCGCCGGCATCAGATACTGGAGCTGCTCATCGATCTCGGCCGCAACCCCCGCGGGGATCCGCCCCGCCTCCCGCTGCAATGCCGTGTGAATCGCATGGTAGCGCTCGAGAATCGCGGCGGCCTGCGCGACCAGCGCCTCGTAGACCGTGACCAAGTGCGCGCGGCCCGATTCCAGCCGGTGTTTGAACCCTGCCTCGTCGCGCGGATCGGGCCCGGTATTCAAGAACACCCTAGCGAAACTCGTCTCGACGAGGTCCGCCACGAGCTGTTCACGGCTGCCGAGCGTGCGGTAATAGAGCAGCATGCGCTCGACGGCTAGCGTGTTCTTCTTCAGATACTTCACCTGCTGCGGCAGCGCCAGCATGAATAAGCGCCGCAGCCCCGCCCGCCCTTGCGCTGCGGCCTCGTCCGGGGAATGAGATACCCGGATGGCCACCGAGTCGCCGCGATCGGCCAGGGCCGGAAACCCTTGCAGGGCGGGACCCGGCCCCGTGGACCGGACGCGCTCGGGCAAGCTGCCGAAGTCCCAACGCGTAATCCCGGTGCGCTCGAGCGCCCATTGCGTCTGGGCCCGAAACGAGTGTTGCGCCAGCCCGCCCAGTCGGCGTTGAAGCTCGCCGAGATCGCGCGATTCGACCAGCACCACGCCGCGTTCATCGAGTACGGCGAGACGCAGGTGCAGATATTCCGGCAAGCGCTGCGCGTCGAAGGTCTGCTCGGAAATCGCGGTCTTCACGCGGCCTGCCAGCGCTCTGCTCAAGGCGCGCGTCAACGGCTCGCTGGACTCGGCGACCTCGGCGGCCACGTACTCGGCGGTGTGCTCGACCGGGAGCAGCTCGCGGCGCAGGGACTTGGGCAGGGTGCGCAACAGCTCCGCGATCTTTTCCTGGAGATAACCGGGCACCAAGCGTTCGAAGGGCGCCTCCGGTAATTGATTGAGAACGGCGATCGGGATGAACGCCGTGACGCCATCGGCCGGGTGGCCTGGCTCGTAGCGGTATTGTAGCGGGATGCGCGTATCGGCCACGCGCAGATGGTCGGGGTAGCGGGTCTTGTCGGCGGCCTCGAGATCGGTGCGGACCAGCAGCTCGCGAGGATAAAACAATAACCGCGGATCGACTGCCTCGGCGCCGGTCCGCCAGCGCTCGAACTCCGCGGCGCTGCAGATGCCTGCCGGGATGCGGGCGTCGAAGAACCCGTGGCGCAACGCCTCATCGGCCTGGATGTCCAGGCGCCGGGCACGCTGCTCCAACTCCACGACTTCCGCAAGCGCTTGCCGGTTGTGCTCAGCATACGCGGCCCGGGTCTCTATCGCCCCCTCGACTATGGCTGCGATCAGCAGGCGCCTGGACTCGACCGGATCGATCCGCATGTAATCCACCTTGCGCTGCTTGATCAGGGTCAAGCCATAGAGCGTGACCCTCTCGTAGGCCACGGCGCGCCCGGTGCGCGGGTCCCAGTGGGGCTCGCTATAGCTGCGGCGTAGGAGATGCGCGGCCGCCGCCTCGACCCATTCCGGCTCTATGGCGGCCGCGGTCCTGGCATAGAGACGCGAGGTCTCGGCCAACTCCGCGGCCATCAGCCACCCGGGTCCCTTTTTGAACAGGGTTGAATTGGGAAAGATCGAGAACTTGATCCCGCGCGCGCCCTGATAGTCATAGCGCTCGCCCTTGCAGCCGACGTGGCCGAGCAGGCCGGTCAGGAGCGCCCGATGGATGGTTTCATATACGGCGCCCATGGGCGCAGTCTCAAATCCCAGTGTCCGGACCAGCGTGCGCAGTTGGCGCTCGACCTCCTGCCATTCCTGGACGCGCAGGTAGGATACGTATTGCTCGCGGCACCACTGGCGCAGCTTGCTCTTGGAGCGGTGTTGGGCCTGCTCGTGGAGGTGCCGCCAGAAGTTCAGGAACCACAGGAAATCGGAGCGCGGATCGGTATAGGCGCGATGCGCCGCGTCTGCCTGCGAGTGCTCGTCGCCGGGCCGTTCCCGAGGTTCCTGGACGGAGAGTGCGGCGGCGATCACTAGGACCTCGGAGAGGCAGCGCCCGTCACCGGCGGCGAGCACCATGCGTGCGATGCGCGGATCGGCGGGGAAGCGCGCGAGCCGGCGGCCGAGCGGCGTCAAGCGGTGCTCGCTATCGACGGCCCCCAACTCCTCCAGAAGTTTGTAGCCCGACCGGATGTTACGGCTGTCGGGCGCATCGATAAACGGGTAGCGTTGGACCTCGCCTAGGCTCAGGCTCTCGATCTGCAGGATCACCGCGGCCAGATTGCTGCGCAACAGCTCGGGATCGGCATAGGCCGGCCGGTTCGCGTAGTCCTCCTCGCTATAGAGCCGGATGCAGACCCCCGCGGCCTCGCGGCCGCAGCGGCCCTTGCGCTGCTCGGCGGAGGCCTGGGCGATGGGCTCGGAGAGGAGGCGCTGGATCTTGCTATGGCGGCTGTAGCGGTTCACCCGCGCGAGACCGCTGTCGATCACGTAGCGCACGCCGGGCACGGTGAGCGAGGTCTCGGCAACATTGGTGGCGAGCACGATGCGGCGGCCGGCGTGGGCCTGGAACACGCGGTCCTGCTCGGCATTGCTCAAGCGTGCATAAAGGGGTAACACCTCGGTGGCCGCCGGGTGGTGTTTGCGCAACTGTTCTGCGCAGTCGCGGATCTCGCGCTCACCGGGCAGAAATACCAGGATATCGCCGTGCCCCAAGGCCGCCAGCTCGTCCACCGCCTCCGTCACGCCCTGCGCCAGGTCTTTAAGCGGCTGCTGGGGATCGGAGAGCAAGGGCCGGTAGCGCAGCTCGACCGGATAGGAACGCCCCCCGACCTCGATGACCGGTGCAGCGTCGAAATGTTGAGAGAAGCGCATCGGATCGATGGTCGCCGAGGTGATGATGAGCTTCAACTCCGGGCGCCGCGGCAGCAGGGTCTTGAGATAGCCGAGCAGGAGGTCGATGTTGAGGCTGCGCTCGTGGGCCTCGTCTATGATCAGCGTGTCATAGTGCTCGAGCCGCCGATCCGCGGCGATCTCGGCCAGCAACACGCCATCGGTCATCACCTTGACGTAGCTGTTGGGACCCACGCGGTCCTTGAAGCGGACCTTGTAACCGACGTAAAGCCCTAACTCCGAGCCCAGCTCCTGCGCGACCCGTGCCGCGACGGCGCGGGCCGCGATGCGCCTCGGCTGGGTGTGGCCGATGAGTCCGTACACCCCGCGGCCGGCCGCCAGGCACAGCTTGGGCAGTTGCGTGGACTTACCGGAGCCGGTCTCGCCGCAGACGATGATCACTTGGTGGCCCTCGATCGCCTCCAGGATGCGCCCGCGCTCGGCGCTGATCGGCAGCGACTCGGGGAAAGACGGCCGGGGCAGGTCCCGGGCACGCTGCGCGGCACGCGCGACCGAGCCCTCGATCTGCGCCGTCAGCACCTGCAAGGCCTCGCCATCCTTGTCGCCGGCGCGTCTGCGCAACTGCTGCCGGAAGCGGCGCCGATCGGCGAGCATGCAACGCGCTATCCGGGGCTCGGTCGACTCGTGGGCGTACATCGAATGCAAGCTGTACGGTTCAGGTGGCCCGCGATCCTAGCCGAAATCGCCGGGGCTTGGACGCGATACCGACCGCACGCCGGTGATTTCTAGCCCGCCATGCCCTCGGCCCGGCAAGACCGACGCAGCTTCGCCACGCCGTACCGGCACGCGCCTAGGCCGGTGCTAGCGGCGATCAGCGGGTGCGGCCGAAGCCGAAGGATCGGGAACTAATAGTCCTCTACAGCGGGCCGCGCAATTCCTCGGGGGCGAAGTCATCGACGTCGATTGCGGCGCGTATCGCGCGGTCGGCGCGTTCGAGTTGTGCGAGCTCCTCGGCGTCTATGAGGCCCGAGGCCTGCGCCTCGCGTCTTGCGGCCAGCGCATCGACCGACTTGATCGTACCCTCACGGCGGGCGGCCGTGATGCGCTGCTCGATGGGCTCGGTGCGCAGTACCTCGTCCAGGGCGTACTCGAGGCGGCCGGTGATGTCCTGCGGATCGCGGCTGACGTAGATCCCGGCGGTCAGGCGCTCGCGTGCCGCGGAGGGCGCTAACAGCAGCTCGGCGAGCCGCTGGCCAAGCGCGTCCGCGGGCGGGCGCCGCCGCATGCCCCAGGGCAGCAGCACACGGCGCATTACCCAGCCCAGCCAGCCGAGCGGATAATTGTTCAGGATGGCATCGGTCGCGCCCTCGATGGCGTGCAGGGCGTTGGTGCAACCGTATTCGAGCAACGGCAGGTCCTCGGCCGGGCGGCCATCATCGATGTAGCGCTTCAGCATCGCAGTCACGAAATACATCTCGCTGAGCAGATCGGCGAAGCGGCCGGACAGCCGCTCACGCCGCTTCAGCTCACCGCCCAGGACCAGTGCGGTGACGTCGGCCAGCAATGCGAAGCTGAGGCTGGCGCGTGCCAGCTCCACGAACCAGGGCGCCTCGGGACCGGTGACGGGGGCGGCGAGCCAGTATCCGCAGGTGAGATTGTGCACGAGTGCCCGGACCGAATTGCGCAGAAGAAACGCCACGTGCCCGCCGAAGGCGCTATCGAAGGCCAGCAATCCGCGCTGCCGATCCGTGTCCCAGGCGGCCTCGATCTCTTTGTACAGCCAGGGGTGACAGCGGGTCGCGCCCTGGCCGAAGGTGATCATGCTGCGGGTCAGGATGTTGGCCCCCTCTACCGTGATCGACACCGGCACGCCCTGATACAGATTCGCCACGTAATTGCTCGGCCCCTCGCAGATGGCCCGGCCGCCGTGGATGTCCATGGCGTCGTTGACCACCCGCCGCTGTCTCTCGGTGGACTGATATTTCAACAGTGCCGAGATCACCGAGGGCTCGTGGCCCTGGTCTAGCGCCACCGCGGTCATGGCCCGCGCCGCATCCACCGCGTAGGTCTCGGCGGCGATGCGCGCCAAGGGTTCTTGCACGCCCTCGAAGCGGCCGATGGGCAGCCGGAACTGTTTGCGGATCCGCGCATAGCTGCCGGTGTTACGCGCACAGGCCTTGCTCGCTGCCGCGGCCAGCGCCGGCAGCGAGATCGAGCGCCCGACCGCGAGTCGCTCCATGAGCATGCGCCAGCCCTGCCCGACCCGCTCACGGCCACCGATGACCATATCCATCGGGATGAACACATCGGTCCCCTGCGTAGGCCCGTTCTGGAACGCCAGCTTGAGCGGGAAGTGCCGGCGGCCGATGCGCACGCCGGGGTGCTCGGTCGGGATCAGCGCCAGGGTGATCCCGATGGTGTCCTTATCGCCCAGTAGATGCTCGGGGTCGTCGAGTTGAAAGGCGAGGCCCAGCACGGTCGCGACCGGCGCTAAAGTGATATAGCGCTTCTCCCAGGTCACGCGCATGCCGAGCGTCTGTTGGCCCTGGTAGTCGCCGTAGCAGACCACGCCGCGGTCGGGGATCGAGGAGGCATCGGAGCCCGCATAGGGGTTGGTCAAGGCGAAGCATGGGACCTCGCGGCCATCCACCAGCCGCGGCAGGTAATAGTCCTTCTGCGCCTCGCTGCCGTAATGCATCAGCAGCTCGGCGGGGCCCAGGGAGTTCGGCACCATAACCGTGACCGCCGCGCTCCCGGAGCGCGAGGCGACCTTGCCGATCACCGCGGAATGGGCCTGGGCGGAAAACCCCAGGCCGCCGTAATGCTTGGGGATGATCATCCCGAAGAAGCGTTCCCGCTTGATGTAACTCCACACCTCGGGCGGGAGGTCATTCAGGAGGAAGCCCACCTGCCAGTCGTTCAACATGCCGCACAGCCGCTCCACCGGTCCGTCCAGAAAGGTCTGCTCCTCAGCCGAGAGCGCCGGTTTGGGGAGGTCCAGCAAGCGTCGCCAATCGGGTCGGCCGGAGAACAACTCCCCGTCCCACCACACCCCGCCCGCCTCCAGGGCTTCGCGCTCGGTCGTCGACACCGCCGGCAGCCGCTGTCTGAGCATGCCCAGCACCGGAGCGCTGAACAGCCGCAGGCGCAGGCCGGGGACGTTGGCCAGTGCCAGAGGCAGCCACAGCAGCCAGCCCAGGGCATTGAGGACCCCCGGCGCCAGCAGAGACCCGAGGACCAGGAGGACGGCCAGCGCGGCAGTCCAGATCCGCAAGGGCGCGGCGACATAGGCCAGCCACCCAAGGACCGCTATCCACAGCAGGAACGCCAGCAGTATGCCCATCGCAAACCCTCCCCAGGGAAATAATTTAATGTGCGGGATGCCGGAAACGCTTTATGATGGTCCCGCGCACCTCACAAGCAGCGCGCCCCGCAGGATTGCTGCAATCACGGGGCGTCGTTAATGATCACTACCGTCGGAGCGCGGTGCTCGTTCATCATACCTGAAGCGCCGGCGGGCGTCCCTACGAGGAACCCGTGAGCACATATGCGTGACCTTGTGCGGGCATTCGGCGGCAAATACACCGCCTCCCTCGCCCTGTATGTTGCCGTGTACCTGTTGCTGGCCTTCGGGCCCTGGCTCGCACCCGCCAACCGTTCGTTAGGGGTGGGGCTAGGTCTGCTGCCCGTCGCCGCCCTGACGATTGCCGCGAGCGCGCGTACGGCCGCGTCATTTCGGGGCCTCTACCCGCGCATGGCGCATGCCTGGACCTACATCGCACTGGCCTTCGCCTGTATGGCGGGCGGCGACGTGGTTTGGATTTATATCGAGGATGGCCTGGGTCTCGATCCCAAGGGCTCGCTGCCGGTGCATCTCGTTTACCTCGCCTATTATCCGCTGTTATTGGCCGGGCTGTCCCGCTTCCCGAGGCAAGCGCTGTTTACCGTCAACCACTCCGCCGGCATAGCCATCGGTATCGCCCTAGCCGGGTTCGGCGGCCTGGCCGTGTGGTATTTCATCGTCCAGCCGGCCGGCGTTGGGAACACCGCGGTCACGCGCTTGGACCAGATCATATCGGTCGTCTATCCGGCCGCCGATCTGCTAGTGTTATTTGCCGCCGCGCGGGCGCTAAGCTATCTGCCCTCGGGTCCGCAACGGCAAGCACGCCTGTTGCTGGCAGCCGGCCTGTTCATCAATACGGCAGTGGACCTCATCTGGACCTATTTCTCACTCATCGGCCAATACCAGAGTGGCGGCCCCGCGGACGCCCTCTATGCGCTGGCCTATCTGCTGGTATTCGGAGCCGCAGAGCTCGATCAGCGCTTCGCCACCGGCGCGGACCGGGGGCGACGGGCCTCGGCCCCGCTCTCCAGTGTCCTGGCCTATACGGGCATGTCGATTGCGGTCAGCGTGGCGCTGGCGCTATCGCTCGACGGCGCTCAGCACGGGAAGGCATTGATCGTGTATACCGCCATCTTGCTCTTGCTACTGGTCGCGGTGGCCTTCCGTGAGGCGCAAGTCCAGGCGCGCATACCGGGCACCGGACCCGATCTGGATCGGTTGATACTCGCGCGACACACGCCCGAGGTCCTGCTCGTCGTGGCCCGGGACAGGACCATCGCCTACGCCAGCCCGCAGGTTACTCGCCTCTTAGGGCATGATCCGAGCGCCCTCCTGGGCTGCAACGTCGATCGGCTGGTGCACCCCGACGATAGCGCCGGCTTGCTCGCCGGCCTGGAGGCAGCCGAAAAGAATGCCGATACCGTGACTACCGGCGACGTGCGCTTCCGGACCCGGGATGGGCAATGGCTGTGGACCGAGCATCGTTCGGCCAGCGCCCTGCAAGACCCGGCGATCCAGGGCTGGATATTACAGCTTCGCGACGCTTCGGGGCGCCGCGCCTATGAGGCCAAGCTGGTACAACAGGCGATGGCGGACCCGCTCACGGGACTCGCCAATCGCAGCCTGTTACTCGATCACCTGAGCAGCGCCCTCGCGCGACGGTCACGTAACCAGCGACCCTTGGCGCTTCTTTATATCGATCTGGATGGATTCAAGGCCATCAACGAGCGGCACGGACACCTGTGCGGGGACCAGATATTGGCCGTGGCTGCGGAGCGCGTGCAACGCTGCCTGCGCGAGATGGATACGGCGGCGCGCCTAAACGGCGACGAGTTTGCGATCCTGCTGGAGGACGTTAAGGACCGCACCGAGATCCTGCGCGTTACTGCGCGGGTGCTGGAGTCCCTCAAGGAACCGATCGAGTTCGACGGCGTTGCGGTAAACCTTGGTGCGAGTATCGGCATCGCCGAGGCCGAGGACCGGGATACCGCCAAGCTACTGGTGGAGCGCGCCGACTTTGCCATGTACCGTGCCAAGCGTGCCGGGCGTGGCCGCTATAACTTCGCGGGCCCGCGCGTGGAAATCGCCGAGACGCTCGGAGATGCCTAGTCCTCCCCGCACGCCAGCATCCCTCCGGAGTGCCCGCGCAAGTCCTCGGTTTCCGCCGTCGCCGCAGGATGCTTTATACTGAATGCTTACTGATTGCTCTCCCGCCGGTGTAGCTCAGTTGGTAGAGCAACTGATTCGTAATCAGTAGGTCGGAGGTTCGAGTCCTCTCGCCGGCACCATAACAATCAAGCGGTTAATATCCTTCTCCCACTTGTTTGCCCGCGACAGGGGACACTATCGGGACACTAGGTACTGTGGTTCGACACCAGCCGCTCGCGCGCACGTTGCACCGCCGCGCTCACCTGGGCGGGCGCCGTGCCGCCGAGATGAGCACGCGCCGCGACCGATCCCTCCAGCGTCAGGACCTGATACACGTCCCCGGCGATGAGCGGGGAAAAACCGCGCAGCTCGGCCAACGTCAGCTCGGCCAGGTCCTTGCCGGCCGCGATGCCATGGCGCACGGCGGCGCCGACCACCGCATGCGCGTCGCGAAACGGCAGGCCCTTGCGCACCAGGTAATCGGCGAGATCGGTGGCCGTGGCATAGCCGAGCCGGGCCGCCTCGACCATGCGCTCGCGCTTGACCGTGACGGCGGGCACGAGCGCGATAAACGCCTGTACACAGGCCCTGACGGTATCGACAGTATCAAACAGCGGCTCCTTATCCTCCTGATTGTCCTTGTTGTAGGCGAGCGGCTGCGCCTTCATCAGCGTCAGGAGCGCGATCAGATGCCCATACACGCGGCCGGCCTTGCCGCGCACCAGCTCCGGCACGTCCGGGTTCTTCTTCTGCGGCATGATCGAGGAGCCGGTGCAAAAGGCGTCGTCCAGCTCGATGAAGCCGAACTGCGGCGAGGACCACAGCACCAGCTCCTCCGAGCAACGCGAGAGGTGCATCATGATCAAGGCGGCGGCGCCGGTGAACTCGATGGCGAAATCGCGATCGCTGACCGCGTCCAGGGAATTCTCCGCGATCGCCTCGAAGCCCAGTTCGCGGGCGGTGATGCTGCGGTCGATGGGGAAGCTGGTCCCCGCCAGTGCCGCCGCGCCCAGGGGCATGACGTTGACGCGCCGCCGGCAATCGCGGAGCCGCGTATAGTCCCGATGTAGCATCTCGAACCAAGCCAGCAGGTGATGGCCGAAGGTCACCGGTTGTGCGATCTGTAGATGCGTATAGCCCGGCATGATGGTCGCGGCCTCGCGCTCGGCGAGATCGATCAAGACCCGCATGAGTTGCTGCAACTGCTCGGCGATACGATCGATCTCGGCGCGTAGATAGAGCCGCACGTCGGTTGCCACCTGGTCGTTGCGCGAACGGCCGGTGTGGAGCTTCTTGCCGACCTCGCCGAGGCGTTCGGTGAGCCGCGCCTCGACGTTCATATGCACGTCCTCCAGGGCGATCGACCAGCTCAGCTCGCCGCGCTCGATCTCGCCGCGGATCGCCTCCAGCCCCCGAACGATCTGGTCGCGCGCCTCGGCGCTCAGCACCCCGACCTCGGCCAGCATACGCGCGTGGGCGATCGAGCCTTGGATGTCGTAGGGATAGAGCCGCCGATCAAAATCAACGGAGGCCGTGAAGCGCTGCACGAAGGCATCGGTAGGCTCGGAGAAGCGCTCGCTCCAGCGGCGTTCTTGGGACGGATCGCGGGTCACTGGATCGGGAGGGAGAGCACTTCAGATGCAAGCCGCGCCAGAGGCATAAGCGATATTCCAGCATGTGGATTGATGGGATGTAACGCCGTGCCCCGCATTCATCGCTAACCCGTCGCCATTCTAACCGATTTCCGTGCGTCCGGTTGCGGGACAGGACGTGAGCTGCGTGCGCCGCGCGCGGGTGCGGGCGATGGCCTCGGCGATGACGCGCTGCTTGTCCCTGGGATCGGCCGCTGCCGGCGGCACCGTGGCCGCGCGGTCTTCCGTGCGGCGGCGCTCCTCTCGCGTTCGGCGTGCGGCGCGTGCTTCAAAGCGTTCGCGTGCCGCTTGCGCGCGCTGCGCGTCCCAGGGGCTGCGCATCGGGACCCATTCTATGCAATCGACCGGGCACGGCGGTAAACACAGCTCGCAGCCCGTGCATTGGGCCTCGATGACCGTGTGCATACGCTTAGCCGCTCCGACGATGGCATCGACCGGGCAGGCCTGTATACATTTGGTGCAACCGATGCACAATGTTTCATCGATGCGCGCCGTGCGCCAGGGGCGCTCGGGGCCGCAGCTCGGATCGAGGGGCAGGACCTCGCGGCCCAGCATCGCAGCGAGCTGCTCGATGGTGCTGACGCCACCGGGCGGGCAACGATTGAGTCCGCACTCGCCGCGCGCCAGTGCCTCGGCGTAAGGCCGGCACCCCGTATAGCCGCAGCGCCCGCATTGGGTCTGCGGCAACACCTGATCGATCCGATCCGCGAGCAATTGGACTTGTTGCACGCCTATCTTACCTGCATGCCCGGTGCGGCGCCGGCGTCGGGGCTCAATAGGAACAAACCCGGTCCCTCGCCGCTTGCCGCCAGCACCATGCCCTCGGAGACGCCGAAGCGCAGCTTGCGCGGCGCGAGGTTGGCGACCATCACCGTCAAGCGCCCCACGAGTTGCTCGGGCGTGTAGACCGTTTTGATACCGGCGAATACCGTGCGCCGCTCCGCGCCGAGATCGAGCGTGAGCTTGAGGAGCTGGTCCGCGCCCTCGACCGTCTCGGCGTTGACGATCCGGGCGATGCGCAGATCGAGCTTGCCGAAATCCTCCATCGAAATCGCTGGCACCACGGCACCCGCGTGCGCTCCCTCTCCCCTTGCGGGAGAGGGTCGGGATGAGGGGTGCGGCTGTTGCGCCTCGGCGTGACGCGCCGGGGAATGTTGTTCTGGACTCGGCTTCATGCTTGGTTTGTTGGCTTCCACCAGCGCCTCGATCTGTTTGGGGTCTATGCGCGTCAGGAGGTGTTCGTACCGGTTAATCACGTGTTCGTGGGGAAGAAAGCGATCGGCGTCTGCCCATTGCAATGGTGGCACGTTCAGGAACTGCTCCGCTGTAGCGGCTAATCTCGGCAACACCGGTTTCAAGTAGATGGTGAGCAACCGAAACGCATTGAGGATAATGCTGCAAACGAGTTGCAGATGACCGTCGTTCTTACTATCCTTCGCTAATTCCCAAGGTTTTTTCTCATCCACAAACCGATTGACCTCGTCAGCCAGGTCCATGATGCGCCGAACTGCACGGGAAAAGTCTCTACTCTCGTAATGCTCGCCGAGCTCCCGGGACGCCTTGCGCAGGTCGTCGAGCAAGACGTCCACCGTCCCATCGGGGCCGCTTGTCGCAACCCTGGATAACCTCGCATTGTAGCGTTTCGTGACAAAACCGGCAGCGCGCGCCGCGATATTCACGTACTTGCCTACCAAGTCCGCATTCACCTTCGCCGCCAGGTCCTCCAGATTGAGATCGATATCCTCCATCGTGCCGTTGAGCTTCGCCGCGTAGTAATAACGCAGATATTCCGGATTCCCGACGTGATCGAGATAGCTGCGCGCGGTGATGAAGGTACCGCGCGACTTCGACATCTTCTCGCCGTTGACGGTGAGGAAGCCATGCGCGACTACCCGCGTCGGCGTGCGATGGCCTGAGAACTCCAGCAGGGCCGGCCAGAACAAGGCATGGAAGTATAGAATGTCCTTGCCGATGAAATGATAGAGCTCGGCCGTCGAATCGGGTCCCCAGTAGTCGTCGAAGACTGGAGGTTCGTCCGGGCCTGCACCCCCTCGCGTCGCGGGAGGTTTGGAACAGAGGTGCCGGAAACTCGCCATGTAACCCATCGGCGCATCCAGCCAGACATAGAAATATTTCCCCGTCGCGCCGGGGATCTCGAAGCCGAAATAAGGCGCGTCGCGGGAGATGTCCCAGTCCTTGAGACCGCTCGCGAACCACTCTGCCATCTTGTTGGCGGCCTCGGGCTGCAGGTGGCCCGCGTGCGTCCACTCGCGCAGAAAGGCCTCGCATCGGCTCAAGCGGAAGAAATGATGCTCGGAGGACTTGCGCACGGGTGTCGCGCCCGACACCGCCGAGTAGGGACGGATGAGATCGGTGGGCTGATACGTCGTCCCGCAGGCCTCGCAGGCGTCACCGTACTGGTCCTGGGCGTGACACTTGGGGCACTCGCCCTTGATAAAACGATCGGGCAGGAACATCTGTTTGGCCGGATCGTAGAGCTGCTCGATGCTGCGCACCTCGATCAGCCCACGCGCCTCGAGCCGCCGGTAGATCAGCTCGGCGAGCGCACGGTTCTCGGGCGAATGCGTCGTGTAATAGGTATCGAACGCGACGTGGAAATCGGTGAAATCGCGAAGGTGGGCCTCGTGCATGCGCGTGATGAGCTGCTCGGGCGTGACGCCCTCGGCCTCGGCGCGCAACATGATGGGCGTACCGTGGGTGTCGTCGGCGCACACGTAATGGCAGCGATGGCCGCGCATCTTCTGGAAACGTACCCAGATATCGGTCTGGAGGTACTCGACCAGATGCCCGAGGTGGATCGGCCCGTTGGCATAGGGCAGGGCGCTGGTGACCAGGATCTGTCGTGGCTGCGGCACGTCGGTTACTCGTCGGGCGGGGGCGCGATAAAGTACCACCAAGCGCACGGCGGTGTCATGGTGCCGCTCCTGGGTCCACTCGCGATCGCCCACGCTCGACCCGCTGGGCTATACTGGGGCTGCCTGCCAAGCTATGCCGAGCGTCCATGTCAAGGCCCGAACCGAGCATCCCGATTTCCCCCGAGGCGTTCCTGGCCGGGGAGCAAACCAGTGAGATCAAGCACGAGTATGTTGCCGGCCACGTGTATGCCATGGCCGGCAGCAGCACCGCGCATAACCGCATCGCGCTCAATCAGCATTTGCGTGGCGGGCCCTGCCGCGTGTTCATGTCCGATGTCAAGCTTTATATCCGGCCGGCGGAGGTGTTCTATTACCCGGACGTGGTCGTTACCTGCGACCCGGAAGATATGGGGGGCGCAGCACTGTATATCAGCCATCCTAAGCTGCTCGTCGAGGTGCTCTCGCCATCGACGGAACGCCTCGATCGAGAAGAGAAGCGCATGCGCTACCTGGCCCTCGCTAGCCTGGAGGAATACCTGCTGGTCGGGCAGCAGCCTCAGCGGGTGCAGATCTATCGCCGCGACACGCAGGGCTGGGGGATGGAGACTTGGACGGAAGGTGAAACCGTGAGTCTGCGATCCGTGCGCTTGGATCTCCCTATGAGCGTTCTGTACGCGGATCTGTAGGGGAATCGCAGCTCCAGGGATCTCCCGGGCAGATCGAGGTACGGGGGAGACGTTATCAATACAACGACCAAACGTACGCGACGCGGGCCGCGAGCGATACACGGTCGGGTGGCGCGCATTGCTGGACCTTCAACCCTTACTTCACTTTCGATCGTTCAAACCAGCCTTTGCTCCAGCTGCGAATGAATCGACTACGCCCCTGACCCCACCAATCGCTGCCGTCGCTATATCAAGCACATCTACCGTCGGGCCTATAATGCGGGCTAAAAATGCTGGACGCCGCTTTAGGGTCTCATTCAGTTGCGCTAGCTCTGCCTGGTACCGCGCCGGATGAATGGTGCTGCCAGCCGTCCAGCGGATCATATCAAGGGCGCGTTGCTCCACCGTGCCGCAAGTCTCAGGCTTGAGGTGCGTCAGCCTGAACCGGGATTCGCGCAGGAAACGCGCGTCGTCTGTGAACCGACAACGCACATAGGCGCTAAGCTGCCCCGCCCCGAGGTTCTTGTACTTGTCTCGCAACAGCTGAATTTTGTCCTCAATGGCCTTTTCGAGGCAGTTTACGAGTGCATCAATGGCGCTGTGCGCATCCGATGCCCATTCCCTGTATGCCTGGGTCTGGATAAACCCGTCCAGCAGTCCCATGAATCGGCTTGCCTGCGCTTGGGCAAGCACGGGAAGGACCGACCCCCACACCATAGCGCCAGCCGGGCCGAACACCAGGAGCCCGATACCCGTTCCGAGATACCCACCTGCTGCCGCCAGGCCCACGCGAGCACTGCCGTCGAGCACAACC
>JBOIDW010000101.1:0-1552 GCA_050740655.1 Gammaproteobacteria bacterium
TGGAGGTGCTGCTTTTGCCGGCAATTAGTACGGATGAAATTACAGTCAGTGCGGTGCTTTTCCAGTATCCATGCAGCTTTCGCCGTTGTGAGGGGTTCTGTTTTAGGGAGACAGGCTCCGCGGTATCAGGGCGCAAAACTGTCGCCCTATATCTAAGTTAGGCGTCTAGTGGGTCTGGTGGTCCACGGAGGGCAGCTTACGTCTGAGTCGGTGAGGAGGTAGTAATGGCAGAGCAAGGCGCGAGGCGCAAGCTGACGGCGATACTATCGGCCGATGCGGTTGGCTATTCGCGTCTGATGGCGGCCAACGAGGCCGCCACTGTTGAGACCCTCAAGTCTTATCGCGACATCATCGCCCGCCTGGTAGTTCGCCACGGCGGCCGTGTCGTTAACGCACCCGGCGATGCACTGTTGGCCGAGTTCCCAAGCGCGGTCGAGGCGGTCCAGGCCGGTGTCGAAGTCCAGAAATCCCTCGAAGGCCACAACATCGAGCTCGAGCCTGAACGCCGTATGCAGTTTCGCATCGGCGTCAACCTGGGCGACGTGATCGAGGAAACCGACGGCACGATCTATGGCGACGGGGTCAACATCGCCGCGCGTATGGAGGCGTTGGCCGACGGCGGTGGGATCTGCATTTCCTCCACCGTGTTCGATGCAGTCGAGGGCAAACTCTCGTTTGGTTTCGATTTCCTGGGCGAACAGCAGGTCAAGAATATCTCAAGGCCGATCAAGGTCTACCGCGTGCGCGCCGAGCCCAGACCACTTGCGACCCCTCGTCGGTCGATGCGCCGCCTGCGATGGCAGATAGTCATACCGGCTTTGGCGCTGATCGCGGCGCTAGGCGCGGTGGGTGCGTGGCGCTATAGCGACTTCTGGACGCCAGCACAAATCTCGGCAGATATTAGGGCAACACCAAAGTTTCCGCAGGAACCATCGATCGCGGTTCTTCCTTTTCAAAACATGAGCGGTAACGCTGGCGAGGACTGGTTCACAGACGGGATGACCGAGACGCTCATCACCGACCTGTCTCGATTGAAGAACTTATTTGTGATCGCTCGCAACTCGAGCTTCGCCTACAAAGGCAAGCAGGTCGACGTTCGGCAAGTCGGTCGCGAGCTCGGGGTGCGCTACATCCTCGAGGGCAGCGTACAACGGACCAGAGAGCGGTTGCGAATTAATGCCCAGCTCGTGGAAGTTCAAACTGGGCGGCATCTCTGGGCCGAGCGCTACGATCGGAGGCTAGATGATGTTTTCGATGTCCAGGACGACATCGCTCAAAACATCATGACGGAACTTCAAGTTTCACTGCTGGCAGGTGAGCAGGCCCGCGCCTGGCGCAAGACCACCCGCAACCGCGAGGCGTACGAGCTCTTCCTGAAAGGGAAGGAGCACCATGAACGATTCACGCGCGAGGACGTGGTTAGGGCCCAGGCACTTCTTCAGCAAGCTCTTGCCCTCGATCCCAAATTCGCCATGGCGATGGTGTGGCTGGGTTGGACGCACTATATCCAAGGCGACTCGGGATGGAGCGCCGACTCCCGGCAATCCTATCT
>JBOIDW010000102.1:0-7255 GCA_050740655.1 Gammaproteobacteria bacterium
GTACGTATCCGAGTACTGGAACAAGCCGTCGGCGGCTTCACCTGGGTCGGTATTGTCCCCGTCGCCGTTGCGGTCCCCGTCGGTCCAGGTGTAATAGGCAACAAAGTTCAACGCGGTGAGATTGGTGGTCAGTGATGCTGCATTATACGGGTCCTGCCGTACGGTGGTGAAATTCGGGACTGCCTCGGTACCACCGTATAGGTAGGCATTCTGAAATGTGATGCCCGCGTTATCCTTGCCCTTCCACGGCGTATAGGTGAGGGCCGGGTTGTAGGCGAGCCCGTTATAGCCGTGGCAGAGTCTCAGCCGCTGTTCGGCATTCGCGGGAAAAAAGGTTGAAACGCTAGTACACGAGGCGAGGCATTTCTCGAATCCGGCGCTGAAGTTATTCGGTGACGTCGTGTCTACGACCATGGCCTGCGCGCCCTCGGTCACCAGGTTTTCCCAAACCATGCTCCCGGAATCATCCAGTAGCAGCAGGAGGTTCGGTTGTACCGCGGTGGTGAGGAACAGCGGCACCTGCGCGATACTCAGCGCGTGGCTGGATGGGCTGAGAGCGAGGCCGAACACCGCAAGGGCAGTGGCCAGGGTGTGCTTTAGCGGGTATTGGAAACGCATGGTTGTAAACTCCGATTTCAGGTCCGTAGAACGGGCTCGGCGCCTTGCGGCCCCGGGCGACTCCATATCATGCAGGAATTGCTACAAAACGCGCGCCTCACAGGTTAAAGCGCGTCGAATAGAGGGACTGCAAGAGCGATTCTCCGCTGTCGGAAGAACCGGTCCCGCGGGCCGTTACCGTATAGAACCAGCGGATGGTGCCCGCAATCGAGCGGCCTCTGACAAGGCTGTCACTTTTTCTCGACCGGTATTCGATGGTCCGGGAGGGCTGTGTGTCGACATAGGCGATGACCTGTGGATACGGTACTCCATTCGCCTGCCACCACGCCGTGTCTTTCGCCAATACATCGCCTAGCGCCTTCAAACTCCAGACCTCGCACGGCGGTGTTGTGCAGGACGAAACGGTCTTTGGGCGTCTTGTCATGTCGAACAGTGCCTGCTCGCCGTCGCGCAAGGCCTCTTCCGCGGCCTGAAAGGCCAGGGTCTTGTCCTTCATATTCCCGGCCATCGTATTTTCCACGCCGCTGATCCCGACCGCCGTGGCCCCGATGAGCATCATGACGACCAGCAGCATGAGACTTGCTATGAGGGCCGCTCCTCGTTGCTCGGTGCTATTCAGGTTACGCATACGTCCAATCTCCGTTCGATTAAGGTCCATGCTGCGACAATGTACCGCGCCCCCTAGTTCGGGGTATTCAAGGTCCTATTGCGTAGGTTCACCACGGCGGTAAACGTGCGGCGCAATCGCCCATCGGCGGCGTTGAGCGTCTGGTCGTTGTACGTATACTGTTGTCGATCCAGGGCCACGCGGGTCGATGCGCTTTGCATGAGCAATGCGATCCGTACACTGGTAACCTTGCCCATCGCGACCGAATTGGCGCTTAAATACCGCTCGGCAGCCTGATTGTTGTCCAGGTCCTCGCCGTAGAGGACCTGCAGGTCCTCTGCGCCGGGTACCAGCTCTTCATCCAGGTCCGCGGCGCCACCCTCCGTATAGCGCCATAAGGCAGGCCTTCCGTCCGTACCCGGCGCGATGTAATACGTCACGGAGGTAAACCGGTAGACCTGGGCATCCGCTTGGTAATCCTTGCTCAAGCGATCGTCGATATTGACATTGCTCGCGTGGGCGATGGTCTGCGTCCCGGCACCATTCGAGGCGCTGCTGGCCCGGAAGATGTCCGCAGTGCGGCAGTCGGTGATCATCAAGTACTGATCTTGAGCAAACCCGCAGCTATTCGGCGCAGTGACCTGCACGTCCGCAGTATTGGCGCCCATGTTGCCCGTCAGCGTCGCGCCGCACTCGTTGCCGCGCTGGATGGTGACGACATCCGTGCCTGCCTGCACCGGACCGAGGTCCGCGGTGAGGGCCGCCGGTAATGCCGGTAACCGTGTTCCGCTTGCCGTATCCCACTCGTACCCGACGATGGCATTGTCGGCAGTCAGTGGCTGGCTGGGTGGTGGGGTGGCGATGATATTCGGTCGTGTGCGGAACAGATTTCCGCAGCCTTGGAAGCCCGCCATGCGGACATCGAAGGCGATAAACTCTTCGGCAAAGCGACCGTTTTCCTGGAGCTTGCCCATCTCGTCCTGTACCGTGTAGGCGTTCTTGCTGCCGACGTAGATGCGTGTCAGACCGCCCAGGACGATAAGCCCGACCGTCATGGCAACCATCAATTCGATCAGAGAGAATCCGCGTTGGAGCCGGGCGATCCTGTGGCCGGTATTACAGTGGTTCTTACAGTACATCGTCGGACTCCCTATGGTCTAAATTCCATTGCGACGTTTCTGGCATAGGTATTTGCGCCACCGGTCTGTTCGGCCTCGGCCCAACTGACGGTGACCGTAAAACGCGTCGGAGCACCGGGTATGCGCACTACCGAGCCGGTACCCTGCGGAAGCGCGCTGAGACCCTGATACCATTTCCAAGTGTCGTACTGCGCAAGTTGCGCTTGCGTACAACCGCTTGGTCCGGCGTTGCAGCCCGGGTCTCCGGGGTTCGTCGCTGGGTTACCGGTGTCCAGTACCACGTTGTCATAAGCAGCGGAATTCACGCCCGCGGTATTGGCGCGCATCCGATCGGCCATGTCGTAGGCAAGCAGCGTAGCGCTCGTTTGCAAGAAGGCGCCGTGGTTGAGTTTTAGACCACGCGCCTGCAAGGCCGCGAGACCGAGCAGGCCGAGCGAGACCACCACGATGGCCACCAGGACCTCGACCATAGTGAAACCGCGCGCGGAATCAGGTGTCGTTCTTGGTTGCATGCCGTAAGTCCTTAGCAACCCGCCGGTGCAGTGGGTAGAAGGTAGGGCCGCCCAATGGCGCTAATGGTAATGCGTTTCCCTTTGGCAGCGCCTCGGTCGTCGCACAAGGTCAGCGCCTGGTCCGCTACGAGACCGGGTACTAATCCGCTTGATGCAAAGCTCAGGCGAGTGCCGGCGGGCGAGGAGATTGCGACCGGTGGGTCGGCCGGTTCCCCGAATTTTATAAGTCCGTCCGGTCCGTCGTACGCGCCGTTGGCGTTGGTATCGACAAACAGGACGAAACCGTTCGTCCATGGGCCTGTGCACGCATCACCATCGGTGACCACGCCGCCATCTCGGGCGCAGACGGTAACGGGCCGTCCCCGCTTGACAGCCTCCACCCGGGCATTGGCCAGGGACGTGAGCAAGCGATTGGTTTCCGTGACCATCCGGTTGTCCTTGATGACGTTCGTAAAGCTGGGTACCGCCGCCGAAAGGAGAAGGGCCGCGATGCCCAGCGTCACCATCAACTCTACGAGAGTAAATCCGGATTGTCTTAATGAGTTCGTCATTGCACTGTTGGTCCTTTGGCAATCGAGCGGGTCCCACAGGGTCACTACTTGAGCCCTAACCCGTTCCGTTAGGGTAATTTCTAACCAGGGTACGGGAGTATCGGCTGTTCAGCGGAAGGCTTTAGCCCAGCCGCCTCCGTGCACTTGGGGGTATCGACCATGCTGGCCGAGGCTTTAGCGGTCACGCCGCTTGGCCGCAGGAACCTAAACTGACGACTATGCCAGGGCCGGAGGTCGGTAGGTGGGAACACGGGAGTACCCGGGCAGGGTGGCTCCCAAGCTCTCGGTACGCTCCAGGGCTTGCGTACCCTGGGCCGGTAAGGACTAGGTTTCGGTGCTCACCGGCGGCGCGGCGCAATCCGCGCCTCGACTTTGTAGCGTGGCTGGTAGCGTGAGGCGTATGCCGGTGAAACGCGCCGGGCCGCTGGTGCGCGATACGCCGTACCCGTCGTTCTCAGGTTGCGCGCCGGTGTGCGCCGTATCGCATGCGCGACTCGGGCCTCCGGTAGGTCGATCCGGTCATAGGACGCGACCCGATAGCGAGGGCTCCAGACCTTGGTGAAGGCGGTATCCAGCAACGTGGTCATATGGATGTCGCGGAGCCGGGCCGTTCTGCCACCCAGGACCGTTGCCACCAATCGCCGCCGCCCGCGTATGACCGAGGCAACGAGATTGAACCCCGATGCCCGCACGTAGCCGGTCTTGATCCCGTCGCTGCCGTAGTAACGCTCCAGCAAGTGATTGTGGGTGCGGTAGGTGCGGCCTTTATATCGGAAGGAGGTTACCGAGAACCATCGGTAATAGCGGGGAAAGTGCTTGAGCAGAATCAGCGCGAGCCGGGTCATATCCCGCGCCGTCGTGTATTGGGCGCCATTCGGCAGACCGGAGGCATTGCGAAAATGGGTGTCCAGCAGGCCTAGCCGTTGCGCCGTCCGGGTCATTTGGAGGGCGAAGCGCCACTCACTGCCGGCCAGGGCCTCCGCGACCACCACCGCGACATCGTTCGCGGACTTCGTGACCAGGGCCAGGATCGCCTCCAATACGGGAATGCCGTGTCCGGCGCGCAGGCCGAGCTTGGAGGGCGGCATACGCGCGGCCAGGCGGCTCACCCGCAGCCGCTGACTGAGTTGGAGCCGGCCCTGCTCCAAGGCCTCGAAGACCATGTACAAAGTCATCATCTTGGTCAAGGAGGCGGGCTGGGTACGCTGGTCGGCGTTGACCTCATGCAGCACGGCGCCGCTGTCGGCGTCCACAACGATAGAGGCGTAGATCGGCTTGGCCGCGCTCGCCGGCGCGGTCAGCAGGCCAATGGTCAAGGCGACGGCAGCATGCAGAGACCGCATGGCCCAACGGACCCGCGCGCAGGGACGCGGTAGAATTTGCAGCCTCATTCCGATCCTCCCCTGTATTCTTGAGATGTCTTGGGGACCGCGAGGATGTTTCGGCAGTCCCGACAGCCATCGATTAGCGACAAACCCGGTAAGGCAATTCCCGAACCACCTCGATCTTTTTGTCATGTGTTACGGCGGGCGTCTCGCGCGAGCTTGCATCCTGGTGGTCCCGTGCGATCATGAACGCCAAGTTCGCGAGGCACTTTCTCCGTCCTCTGCGTGCGCCCACCGTGCTAACCAATATAACCGCTTTACTTTCGTAAAACTATGCTTGCTTTTCAAAGTTATCCGGTGGTCTGCGCATGAGCGAGGGGTTGGCCGCGGCGAGCGATAGTTCCGCCCTGTTCGCGGGCGAGGTAGGGGCGTGGTGGCAGCAGATGCAGTCGGCGCTAGGCCCCCGGTGCGTTGCGATGCCGGGGCTCTCCCGGGTGCTTGCATGCAGTCCCTTCGTCGCCAATTACCTGGCCCGTGACCCGGCGCGGTGGGTGGACCTGGTGGAGAGCGGTGATCTCTCGCGCGGCGACGCGGCGGGCGGTTATCGGCAGGCCGTCGATGCGCTGCTCGCCGAGGCATCGGACGAGCCGACGCTCAAGCAGCGGCTGCGGCGCTTCCGTAATCGCGAGATGGTGCGCATCGCCTGGCGCGACATCGCCGGCCTGGCGGACCTCGATGCGACCTTGCGTGACCTGTCGGCGCTCGCCGATGCACTCGTCGATGCCAGCTATCGCTGGTGGTATGAACGACTGTGTGCGACGCTGGGCGTGCCGCTAGGGGAGGGCGGTGACCGGCAGGCGATGGTCGTCATTGCCATGGGTAAGCTGGGCGCGCTCGAGCTCAACTTCTCCTCCGATATCGACCTGATCTTCGCCTACCCCGAGGCCGGCGAGACCCGGGGCACGGCGCGCACGGTGTCGAATCAGGAGTTCTTCACCCGCCTGGGACAGTCGCTGATCAAAAGCCTCGCGGACGTTACCGAAGACGGCTTCGTGTTTCGCGTCGATATGCGGCTGCGTCCTTTCGGCGAGAGCGGTCCGCTGGTGGCGAGCTTCGAGACCATGGAGGCGTATTACGTAACCCACGGCCGCGAGTGGGAGCGCTACGCGCTGATTAAGGCGCGAATTGCGGCCGGCGATCAAGCGGCCGGGGCACGCCTGCTGGCCATGCTCAAGCCCTTCGTGTACCGGCGCTATCTGGACTTCACCGCGATCGGCGCATTGCGCGATATGAAGCGGCTCATCGACCAGGAGGTCGAGAAAAAAGGCCTGGCGGACAACATCAAGCTCGGGCGCGGCGGGATCCGCGAGGTGGAGTTCATCGGCCAGGTATTTCAGCTCATCCGCGGCGGGCGCAACGCGGTCTTGCAGACGCCCGCGATCCGGACCGTGCTGGGACATCTCCGTCAGCTCGGCTATCTGCCGGAGGCGGCGGTGGCGGAGCTGTGCTCGGCCTACAGTTTTCTCCGCACGCTGGAAAACCGGCTCCAGCAGATCGGCGACCAGCAGACCCAGTCTCTACCGGATACCGAAATAGATCGGGCGCGGATCGCTTGCGGTATGGGGTACGCGAGCTGGGAGGCGTTCCTAGCCGAGTTAGCAGCCCATCGCGAGCGCGTGCATCGGCATTTTGCCGCACTGCTCCGCGACGATAAGACCGGGACGCACCGGGGGACGGGCGCGCCTTGGCCCGGTATCGGCGAGGCGTCCGCTACCCGGCAATGGCTGGCCGGGGTCGGCTATAGCGATCCGGAGGCCGCCTCGGAGGTGTTGGCACGACACGCCAAGAGTATGGCCGGCAAGCGCCTAAGCCAGACGGAGCGCGCGCGGCTGGAACGGGTCTTCCCGCGTGTGCTCCAGGCCGCGGCCGGGAGGTCGGACAGCGTAGCGCTACTCGATCGGGTATTGCCCATCGTCGAGACCGTGGCCCGGCGCAGCGTCTATCTCGTGCTCTTGGAGGAGCACCCCGAGGCGCTGGCGCAATTGATAAGACTATGCGCCGCCAGCCCGTGGATCGCCAAGCGCATCGAACAGCGGCCGATCCTGCTCGATGAGCTGATCGATCCCCGCCTGCTCTACAACCCGCCGGCCCCGGAGGCGCTGGACGCGGAGCTGGAACGCCAGCTCGCCGGCGTTGCGCCGGGGGACCTGGAGCGCGAGATGGACGTGCTCCGCCATTTTAAACACTCGCAGCTGCTGCGCGTCGCGGCCGCCGACGTTGCCGGCGCCTTGCTGTTGCGGGTGGTGAGCGATCACCTCACGGCGATCGCCGAGAGTGTGCTGCGCGCGACCCTGAGGCTGGCCCGGGCGCATCTGCAAAGGCGTTTCGGCGAACCGTATTGTATAGAGAATGGCGTGCGGCGCCGCGCCGGCTTTATTATCGTCGCCTACGGCAAGCTCGGCGGGTTCGAGCTGGGTTACGGATCGGACCTCGACCTGGTATT
>JBOIDW010000103.1:0-9300 GCA_050740655.1 Gammaproteobacteria bacterium
CAAGTCACCCTTCGCGCGCGCGATCCATTTTTGCGGTGAGCCGGGAACCGGTCTCATCTCAGGCACGGTGGAGGCCGAGAGCATAAGCCTGGAGGCCGAGGCTGAGGAGCCTCCCGTCGCCGTCGAAGGAGTACTTCGCTTCGAGGATGTTGAGGCGCCCGATGTCCTCGGGGGTCAGCGTGACCTTGCGGAAGCGCTCCGACTGCCTACCCACCAGCCCGACCACCCAGCTTGCCACACCATTGGCGTGCACCGTCTCGACCCGCATAGGCTCGTTAAACACGGCACCCGTGAGAATCTGGCCGGGGCTTACAGGAGGCAAGCAAGTCATCGTGTGGGACCTCCCATCAGATGCAAGCTCTCACGGCCGATGTTTCCCGTGTTTGGCGCGCACGATGCTCGGAGCGCTGCGCAGGCGGTTTAAACTACCGATTGGACGTCAATGGGAACGCGTCGGGTAAGTCCCGCGTGGCCCGCGCCACCGCAGCCCTGCAATATACTGTGCCTGTCCGGCCAGATGAAGGTCCCTAGGAGGCCCGGCGGTCGCTGTCGGCGCGGCGGTCGGGATCGCCGGCATCCACAAAGAATCGTATCACCACGGCTCGGCGCTCATCCTGGCGGCGATCCGCCAAATGCACGTACTTGCATGTGCACTGTTTCGCCGTGCAACCGGGCAAGGGTAGCGCCGGGGCCTCCTGCGCCAGTATCGTCTTGCCCTTCAGCATCTTCACCGCATGGCAGGCCTGCTCTTCGTACCGAATATGGACGGCGCGGTATCTGCCCTTTTTGCTCGGTGCCATATCGGGCGTCTTGGGCCTTGCGTTAGTGCGGCGGTACCACCAGAACGCCCCCCCTGCGACCGTGGCGCCTAACGCGATTGCGATAATCCAGATAGCCATCCTCGCGCTCGAAAGGCAGCCCGGCCCTACAGGCTGCTGCCATGGGCGGCGAGGATGTCACTCTTGATCGCCTCGAGGATCTTGACGACCTCCGCCTGATCGCTCGACGAGACCGTGCGCTTATCCAGGGTCTTGCTCACGTCCTCCATAAAGGCGGCGAAATCGTTTTGTGAGATGATCATCTGCCGATGTACGCTGGTCAGCTCACGGCCGTTATAGCTGCACGGGCCACCGGTGGCCTGGCACAGCCATTCCGTGAGTTTGGTCTTGAAGCGATTGATATCGACGTTATTGAAATAGTATTTGATCCGGGTGTCGGCCCCTATAGCGACGATCAGATCGCCGACGAACTCGCTGAGCCCCGGGTTTCCGCCCAAGCGGTCAAAAAGAGTGGCCGGCTTGGGTGGTGCCACCGGCTGCTGGGTTTGCGGCTCGGGCGTCGCTTGCTGTTCGCAGGCGACCAACAAGAAACTACAGAACAAACACATAGCACCGGTTGTTATCGTCTTTATCATGCACGGCCTCCTCAAGGTAATTGGATTAGCGCCTTATCGGGAGCATTCGCTCGCTGTTGCCGTTCGCTTGGCTCAAGCCACGCATAGTCTCCCAGAGCGGTGCAGTTTAAGATAGAGGCAAGGAATGAGAAACCCCTCTACACAAGGCCCCTCCCACTCACCCGTGCAAGCCCCGGTCAAGCGGCTACACATCCTGGGGATCTGCGGTACGTTCATGGGTGGGCTGGCCTTGCTGGCGCGCGCTATCGGATTCGAGGTCAGTGGTGCCGACCGCAATAGCTATCCGCCCATGAGCACCCAACTCGCAGAGACCGGCATTAAGCTCTATGAAGGATACCGGGCCGAGGACCTGGACCCGCGGCCGGACCTCATCATCGTCGGCAATGCCCTGTCGCGCGGCAATCCCTGCGTGGAGCGCATGCTGGACGAGGGCCTCCCGTATACCTCCGGACCACAGTGGCTCGCGGAACAGGTGCTACAGGACCGCCACGTGCTGGCGGTCGCCGGCACCCACGGCAAGACCACGACGGCGAGCCTGTTGGCGTGGATATTAGAAGAGGCCGGATTGCAGCCAGGATTCCTTATCGGCGGCCTGCCGCTCGGTTTCGGCCACTCGGCGCGCCTCGGCGCCGGCCGCCATTTCGTCATCGAAGGCGACGAATACGACACCGCGTTCTTCGATAAGCGTTCCAAGTTCATTCATTACCGGCCGCGCACCCTCGTCATCAACAACATCGAGCTCGACCACGTCGATATCTTTCCCGACCTGGAGGCCGTCCAGCGGCAGTTTCATCACCTGGTTCGCACCGTACCCGGCCAGGGTCTGATCGTGCGCCCGGCGCCCGACGCTGCCGTCGACGCGGTGCTCGACATGGGTTGCTGGACGCCGCAAGTGTCCTTCGGTGACGGCGCCCAAGGCTATTGGCGATGCCGTGCCCTGGCGAGCGACCACCATCGCTTCGAGGTCAGCCTGAATGGCGAGGCGCTCGGAGAGGTCGCCTGGCGGCTGTTCGGCGCCCATAACGCGCGCAACGCGCTCGCCGCCCTGGCCGCGGCCTGGCATGCCGGTGTGACGCCGGCACAGGGCCTTGCGGCGTTGGCGAGCTTTCCGGGGGTCAAACGTCGTCTGGAGTTGCTGGCCGTGGTTGCAGGCGTCAGCGTCTACGACGACTTCGCCCATCACCCGACCGAGATCGCGAGCAGTGTCGGCGCGCTGCGGCAGCGTACCGGGGCAGCGCGCATCATCGCAGTCTTTGAACCGCGCTCCAACACCATGCGCCTGGGCCGCCACAAAGAGGCGCTTGCGCAGTGTCTTGGGGAGGCCGATCGAGTTGTTTTATATCGTCCCCCGGGTCTCGACTGGGACCTGGCGGCGGCGACGGAGCCCTTGGGTGAGCGGCGCCGGGTGTTCGAAACGATCGAGGCCATCGTGGCCGGCCTGGCCGCCGAGGCAAGCGCCGGCGACCATATCCTGGTGATGAGCAACGCTGGCTTCGGAGGGATCCAAGACAAGATCATTCAGGCATTGCGCACGCGGTCCGATACATGAGTTCAAGGCGCCGGAAATGGCGCCGGGTCGAACACGCCATACCGGTAAGGTCCCAATCGGGCCAGGGTGGCGGTATCCACACTGAAGTGACAGACGGGAAGAGAGAAACCGCTATGAGCAAACCGAGAAATTCCGATGATCCGATGTTTCTGCTGCTCCGCGAAGGGGCCATCGACCTGTTCAATCGCCGCAAGGCAGCCGGTGGGACCGGCGTACTGGTGGGCTGCGACTTCTCGCGCCTGGACCTGCGCGGCCTGGACGCCGCCGGCCTGGATATAAGCGACGGTTACTTTCGCATGGCCGATCTGCGCGGCGTAGACCTCCGGCACACGCGGTTGGATGGCGCAAGCTTCGCTTCGGCGAATATCTCCGGGGCCTACTTCCCCTCCGAGATCGGCGCCGAGGAGATCGGTCTCTCGGTACGCTACGGGACGCGCGTGCGGGCCCGGCGTTAATCCGGCTCGGCCACTACGCGGTTCTCGATAAAGCCGATCTTCTCGACCTCGATCCGCACCACGTCGCCGACCTGGAGAAAGCGCGGCGGCTGCATACGCATACCGACGCCGCTGCCGGTACCGGTGGTCACGATATCACCCGGCTCCAAGGTAAACACGCTGGACAGCAGCGCGACTTGCTCGCAACAGTCCCAGATCATCGCTCGCGTATTGCTATCCTGGCGTAGCTCGCCGTTGACCCAGGTCCGCAGCGCCAGGGCCTGCGGGTCGCCCAGCTCATCCGGTGTCACAATCCAGGGTCCGATCGGCCCGTGGGTGTCGAAGGACTTGCCCAGGGTCAAGGTCGGGGCGCGCGCCTGCCAGTCGCGCGCCGACACGTCGTTGACCACCAGATAACCGGCGATCACCTCGGCGGCGCGTTCGCGGGTAACGTGACGGCAGCGCCGGCCGATGACGAGGCCCAGTTCACCTTCGTAATCCAGCTGGTGCGAGGCGCGCGGCTTGTGGATCGGGTCGTAGGGTCCGTTGACACAGGTCGATTGTTTGTTAAAAAAGGTCGGGAAGGCGGGCCGCTCGCGCTGCGTCTCGGCGATATGCTCGGCGTAGTTCAGGCCGATGCCCAGGAACTTCGGCGGACGCAGGACGGGCGGGCGCAGATGCACCGCCGCGAGGGGTAGGCGCGCGCCGGCCTGCCGTAAATGCGCCAGCACCGCCGGCCCCGCCTCCAGCAGGCCCGGCATGTCCTGGGGTACGCCCATGACGCTTGCGCTATCCAGGACGCTCGCTTCGACTACCAAGCCGGTCCGGGTCCGGCCGGCATGGGTGAAGGTCGCTAGGCGCAGGCTAGATGCTCCCGAGCAGTGCGTCCATGGCCCGGTCCGGCAACCAGCGCTTGAGCAAGGCCAGGACATGGCTCGGCGCAGTCACGCGGTAGCGCGGCTTGGGATTTGGACTTTCAAGGGCTTTTATCACCTTCTTGACCACGGCCTCGGGCGGTAGCGTGAACCACTTACGGCCACCCTCGCGGCGCAGCGATGCCTCGACCGCGCGTTGTGCCGGGCCTTGCGGCAGATCTCCGCTGCGCTGCCGCTGCTCGTAAACCGCCTGGGCACTGCTGCGAAAACGGCTGTCGATGGGGCCCGGTTCAATCAGCGTAACGTGCACACCGCTGCCGGCGAGCTCCAGGCGCAGCGTATCGCTCAGCGCCTCCAAGGCGTATTTGCTGGCGTTGTAGGCGCCGCGGTATTTGACACACACCAGGCCGAGCAGTGAGCTGGTTTGGATGATCCGGCCCTCGCCGCGCGCGCACATGGCCGGCAGCACCGCGCGCGTCAGCTCGTGGGCGCCGAATACGTTGACCTCGAACTGCTCGCGCAAGGCCGCCCGCGTCAGGTCCGTCAAGGCCCCGACCTGGCCGAAGCCGGCGTTGTTGAATAGGCCGTAGAGCGCGCCGCCGCTCATGCGCAGGGCCTCTGTGGCTGCGGCGTGGACCGAACGCGAATCGGCGACGTCCAAGGCCAGCGCCGGGAACCCCGCAGCGCTCAATTGCGCTACGTCCTCGGTTTTGCGCGCGGTCGCGATCACCCGATATCCGCGTGCGCGCAAGCCGTATGCGCTACACAAACCGATACCGCTGGACGCGCCCGTAATCAAGACGCTGCGCGCCTTTGCAGGATCGCCGCTTGCCATGCCACCTCTTAGCTCTATACCATTGCCCGTTCCGGGATATTAAGCGAAAAGACGGGGCGGGGACCATGGCCAACGCAGGGCGCCCGCTGCCGGACGTTGCCCGCTCCAATGCGGCGCCAGGCCCGGATTCGTTATCTACCATGCGATCCTCATCCCGGTACCGGCGAACCACCCGCCTAGCGACGCTAGGCATGGCGTTGTGGCTGGGCCCGCCAATGGCCTGGGCGTGGGAGGACCTGGAGTATATGCGCTATGCCTTGTGTCCGGCCGATCCCATGCTCCCGGTGCGGCCTACCCTGGACATGGCCGACTACACGTTGGGCTCGGTGGGGATATCGGCCGACCGGGTCAAGGCAAGCGAGGGGCGGCGTTCGACCTTTATCGGCAACGTCGACTTGGTCAAGGACCAGCAGGCGGTCAGCGCCGATCTCCTGAGCTATCACGAGGAGAGCGAGGTAGTGGAGGCGCACGGCCGCATCCGCATATGGGATCCGGCCTTGTTCTGGACCGGGGAGCATGGGCGCCTGAACCTGCGCAGCGATGAGACTCGGCTCTCCGCGGGCAGTTATCAACTGATGGGGCGGCGCGGCCGCGGCGCGGCCGAATCGATCCGGGTCGATTCCCGGAACTCAAGGACCTTTTTGCAGGACGTCGATTACACCACCTGCGACGGCGAGGTACCGGATTGGCAGATCAACGCGAGCGAGATGGAGATCGACCACACCGAGGAATGGGGTACGGCCAAGCACGTGTTCCTGGAGCTATGGGATATCCCGGTCCTGTACGTGCCCTATCTGAGCTTCCCGATCAGCGAAAAGCGCAAGTCCGGTTTCTTGCCGCCCACCTTCGGCGAATCCTCCGACACCGGCGCCGACCTTGCCGTGCCGTATTATTGGAACATCGCGCCCGAGCATGACGCCACGTTGACGCCCCGGGTGTTGTCACAGCGCGGCGTGATGCTGGGCGGACAGTATCGTTATCTCATCGGCAACGATGGCCGAGGCCAGGCCGATGTCGAGTTTCTGCCCGTGGATTCCGAGTTCGAGGACGACTCGCGATCGCTGTTCGCCTTTACCCACCAGCAGAGCTTCTTTGGCGGGCGGGTGGGCTTCTATGCGGACTATAATCGAGTCTCCGACGATCAATACTTCGAGGACCTGGGGAACAATCTTGCGACCAGCAGCACGCGTTTCCTGCCGCAGCACGCCGTCCTCTCGTATGGCGGCCGAGGCTGGAGCGTGTTTGGCCGGGTGTTGGCGTTCCAGACCGTGGATCCCACCGTGAGCGGCACGCTAGACCCGTATGAGCGCCTGCCGCAGGTCCTGTTCCGTACCACGACCCGGGAGCGCGACCGCACCATCAATCTGTCGTTTTTCTCGGAGGGCACCTATTTCACGCGCGACAGCGGGCCGGTGGGGACACGCATCGATCTCGGGCCGACGCTCAGCTTTCCCCTGTACTCCCCCGCTACCTTCCTGGTACCGCGTTTGACGGTGCGGCATACACACTATTTTCTCGCGGATACGGACGGCCCGAACAGCCCGAATCGCACCCTGCCGATCGTGAGCCTGGATAGCGGCGCGTTGTTCGAGAGGGACTTGAGCTTCTTCGATACGCCGTTCCTCCAGACCCTGGAGCCGCGCATCTTTTATCTCTATATCCCGGATAGCGAGCAGGACGACATCCCGATCTTCGACACCGGTCGTTACGACATCTCGTTCGCCCGTCTGTTTCGCGAGGACCGTTTTACGGGCGCCGATCGGATCGGTGACGCCAATCAAGTCACCCTGGCGCTCACCTCGCGGGTTATCGATGACGGAACCGGTACGGAACGCGCGCGCGCGCGGATCGGCCAGATCTATTACTTCGACAAGCGCGACGTGGACCTGCCGAACACGCCGGAAAGCGACGATCCCTATTCCGAGATCGTCGGCGAGCTGGGTGCGCGCGTCGCCGACGGCCTGAGCGCGCGCGCAGAGGCGATCTGGAACCCCAACGACACGAGCCTGAATAAAGGCAGCGTCGGGCTGCGCTACTGGCCGGATCCGCTGACCATCGTGAATGCAGAATACCGCGTCCGCCGCGACATCCGCGGCCTCGGGAGGACCGATGTCGATCAATCGGACATCTCGTTCCGCCTGCCCGTCACGCCGAACTGGAGCGTACTTGGGCGCTGGAATTTTTCCTTCGACACCGAAGAGACGCTGGAAGCGGTCGGTGGGGTCGAATACGACAGTTGCTGCTGGGGCGTGCGCGCCGTATCCCGGCGTTTTCTCAGCACCGCCTCGGGCGAGTTCGACAACGCCTTTTATATCCAGTTGGAGCTCAAAGGCCTGGCCGGCATCGGCCGCAACGCGGGGTCGTTCGTGAAGAGGAGTATTCCGGGCTATGAGTACGATTTCTAGGCTGCGCCGCCCGCCGCATGGGCTATAGGCAGCGGCTACTAGGCCGGATACTCGTGCTCGGCCTGGCGTGGTGGCTGGCGGGGACACCGGCGCTGGCGGTCGAGCCCCTGGACCGTATCATCGCGGTCGTCAATAACGACGTCGTCATGGCCAGCGAGCTGGAGGTGATGGCCGCGCGCCTCGCGGCCGAGCTGCGTCAGCGTTCCCTGTCGGTGCCCCCGGACTCCGATCTGCGGCGCCAGGCGCTGGACCGACTCGTATTTCTCAAGGTCCAGCTCCAGTTGGCGGCACAGAGCGGTCTGCGCGTGGATGACGATACGCTGAACCGCGCGGTGAGCAATATCGCCGCCGAAAACAAGATGTCCTTGAGCGATTTTCGCGACGCCGTGGAGCGGGAAGGCATGGACTTCAATACCTTCCGCGAGGATGTCCGCAATGAGATCGTCGTAACGCGGCTGCGGCAGCGTGAGGTGGATAATCTGATTACCGTGTCGGAGCGGGAGATCGACAACTTCATCGCCACCAAGGCGCAGCAGAAGGAACTGGATATGGGTTACCGTATCGACCAGCTGCGCATCCCGGTTCCGAAGGACGCCGATGAAGACGCGATCGAGCAGGCCCAGGCGCTGGCCGACAAGACCCTTGCGCGGCTGCGTGGCGGCGAGCCATTCAATACGGTGGCACGCGAGCTGGCCGGCCAGAAACGGGCGCGCCGATACCGTGGACCGCAATGGATGGATATCAATCGTGTGCCTCCGTTCATCAAGGAGGGTATACGCGCGCTGCGCAAGGGCCAGGTGAGCGAGGTGCTCAAGGGCGCACGCGACCTCTACATCGTCAAGCTCGAGGAGGTGCGGGCCGGGGATCGCAGTCTGGCCGTGAAGCAGACCCGGGCCCGGCATATCCTCATCAAGCCCAATGAGGTCTTCGGGCCCAAAGACGTGCAGCAGCGCCTGCGCAAGCTGCGGTCGCGGGTGGCGGCGGGCGAGGACTTTGCGGCCCTGGCACGTTCCAATTCCGAGGATAAGGTCACGGCCGCCAAGGGCGGGGAGCTGGGCTGGGTCGGTCCCGGAGATCTGGTGCCGCAATTCGAAGCGGTGATGGGCGGCCTGCAGCCCACGGAGATCAGCGAACCCTTCGAGACGCAATACGGCTGGCATATCGTCCAGGTCCTCCAGCGCCGCGACTATGACAATACCCAGCAGGCGGTGCGCAACCGGGCGCGCGAGGCCATCCGGCGGCGCAAGATCGAGGAGGAGACCCAGGCCTGGATAAGGCGATTGAGAGACGAGGCCTATGTCGAGCTGCGCCTCGGCCGGAATTAGGCCCCGCATCGCCTTGACGCCGGGCGAGCCGGCCGGGATAGGCCCCGATCTCGTCATACGGATCGCGCAAGACCCCTGGCCGGCGGCACTCATTGTCTTCGGGGATCCCGAACTGCTGCGCAGCCGCGCGGCCCTGCTCGGCCTGCCGCTCACGCTCTGTGAGGTCCATGGCACCGAGGCCCTGACTGTGCATAAACCCGGCACCCTGAGCCTGATACCGGTAGCGCTGGCGCAGCCCGCGCGCTGCGGGGCGCTCGATCCGGCCAATGCCGCGTCGGTAATGGAAACCCTGGCGCGTGCCTGCCGCGGCTGTCTCGACGGACACTTCGACGCCATGGTGACCGCGCCGGTGCATAAGGGCGTGATCAACGCTGCCGGGATCCCCTTCAGCGGACATACCGAGTATCTCGCCGAGCGGTGCGGCGCGCCGCTCCCGGTCATGATGCTGTGCACGGAACGACTG
>JBOIDW010000104.1:0-2237 GCA_050740655.1 Gammaproteobacteria bacterium
CACATCGGCCTCGGGACCGTTGGTGATCCATTTCTTGACGCCGTTCGCGATCCACACGCCGTCCTTAAGCTCGGCGCGGCAGCTCATGGCGCCGATGATATCGGAACCCGCGCCCGGTTCGGACATGGCCAGCGCACCCACCCATTCGCCGGCACATAGCCTAGGAAGGTAACGCCGCCGCTGCACTTCCGAACCGTGGCGGCCGAGGTTATCCACACAGAGGTTGGAATGGGCGGCATAGGAAAGTCCGACGGAAGGCGAGGCGCGCGAGATCTCCTCCATGGCGATGACATGGGCGTGGTAACTGAGCCCCCGCCCGCTATCCTGCGGGCTCGCCGTGATCCCGAGCAGACCGGCCTCGCCGAGCTTAGGCCAGAGATCGGCGGGGAAGTCGTTGGCGCGGTCGATGGCCGCCGCCCGCGGCGCGATCTCGGCCTCGGCAAACGCGCGTACCGACTTACGCCAAGTCTCCGGGTCGAAACTCATGACGGCTCCTCCTGCTCGGACAGGGTCAAGTTTACCATGGTACGACACCATCGTTGCTGTAATCGGACCGCTATGCCGGCTGTATTGTCGCCCTAAACCTCACATTACTCGCCATTCGATTTTCTCCGCAACTGCACCGTAGATACGGAATCAATATAAACATCGGTGCCCGTTGCGAACAAGCTCGTACTATATGTTGATCGCTGGACGTCGCACTGTCATGGCTTGTGCCAGATACCGATAGCCGCCTAAAATTGGATTTGGCTCAAGACACCTTGAGATGCTCAAGGAAATTGCGCCTTCGCTTCGTCTCACTTACCTTCGTCCAAAAAAAAGACCCCGCCGGGCGGCGGGGTCTCGTGAAACCTGCTTACGCAGCGCTTGATGTCTAGGCCGGCTGGACTGCCGCCGCCGACGGGCCCTTCGGCCCCTGCTCCACGTCGAAGGTTACCTTTTGGCCCTCCGCCAGGGACTTGAAGCCGTCACCCTGGATGGCAGAGTGATGCACGAATACATCCTTGCCGCCGTCCTGCCGAGTAATGAAGCCGTAGCCCTTACTGTCGTTGAACCACTTTACTATTCCTGTAATCACGGAAATACCTCTGTTTGGTTGAATTAGAATGGTGCAAACCCGATCCTGAAGACGAGATTGCGGGAGTAACTACCGAAAAAACTGGAGGGACTTCCGAACTGACTACAAGACGTGCACTGTGACGGATATAGTATAAATGATATGGACCCAAAAAGCTATAATAGCTGTTACTGGTCGAATCCTGCCGGTCGTTCACTCGCGGTCGGCGGCGCGCCGGTAAGCCGGCGATTTCGGCGCTCGGTAGTACCATCTTCTCCAGGCGGATATCGAGCACGCGCGATCTCCTCCGTGTTAGACTTTGCCCTGGGGGATGTCGATAGATTTTGACGCAAAACGAGGAGCGTGCCGTGGAGCCATCGCGGTCTCTGCCCGTGGGCAAGTGCACCCTGGCGGTGGTACTCGCTGCCGCCGTCGCCGGCTTTTTCTATTATGACCTGGGTCGCTATCTGTCTTTCGAGGCTCTCAAGACCCATCGCGATGCGCTCTTAGCCCTTACCGAGGCCAACTATGGGACCGCCGTCGCCGCCTTCATCATTAGCTATGCGCTGATCACCGCCGTGTCCTTGCCCGGGGCCGCGATCATGACGCTGGCGGGCGGATTTCTGTTCGGGAGCGTGCTCGGGACCTTGTACGTCAATATCGGGGCCACGAGCGGAGCGACGCTCGCGTTTCTCGCCGCCCGCTATCTTTTGCGGGAGTGGGTGGAGACCAGGTTCGGCCAAAGGATGGAGGCCTTTCAACGCGGTTTTGCCGAAAACGCGTTCAACTATCTTATGAGCCTCCGTCTCATGCCGATCTTCCCCTTCTTTCTCGTCAACCTGCTCTGCGGCCTCACCCGGATCCGGCTTTCGACTTACATGTTGGCGACGGCGATCGGGATCGTGCCTGGCAGCTTCGTCTACACCTACGCCGGCCGGCAGCTCGGCGGCCTGAATTCGATGGCGGATATTGCAACACCGGGAGTGCTGCTGGCGTTCACACTGCTGGGCTTGCTGGCGCTCGCGCCGGTGCTCTACCGCCGGCTGCGGTTCGAGAGCATCGAGCGTGAATAACGCGCGCCGCGACCGGCTCCGTCCCGATGATGCGTACAACCGTGAGCTGGCCGCGAACGTTCGGCCGAGCAACTGGATCAATCAACAGCCTTCCGGAGCGTACAACC
>JBOIDW010000105.1:0-34689 GCA_050740655.1 Gammaproteobacteria bacterium
GCGTTGTTCACCGTAGGCGAATCGGTCGTCCTCGAAAGTGTAGGTCGGCCCGTCGAAAACCTGAGCAGCGTCAACGAAGTCAAGACTGTGGTCTTTGAGGTTGGTTTTCCGTTTCGACTCGCGCCAGGCGAACCGCATCGCGCAGCAGGAGCAAGCGCGGTCTAACTTGGCGCAAAGAGGAGATCAAACACGCGCCGGCCGGCGCTCCGCGCGTGTTGTTCGTAGCGGGTCATCGGGCGCCAGCGCGGCCGTGGGGCGTAGCGGCCGGGCCCGGCGAGATTGCGGTAGCCGCCGTCCAGCGCCATGGCGGCGAGCGCCTGTCGGGCATAATCCTCCCAGTCGGTGGCGATAAACACGCGCGCCTGCGGCCGAAGCTTGTCACGCAGCGCCGCCAGGAAGGAGGCCTGCAGCAGGCGGCGCTTGTGATGACGTGGTTTCGGCCAGGGATCGGGAAAAAAGACATAGACCCCGTGCAGGCTGGCGTCCGGTAGTCGCGCCGGTACCACGGCCGCCGCGTCCTCGGCCACTAGCCGGACATTGCCGATGGCGTCTCGCCGCAAGCCCTGTAGTAAACGGCCGAGGCCGGGGCGATAGACCTCGATACCGAGATAATTGTTCTCCGGATGCGTCGCAGCGAGTGCGGTGAGGGTCTCACCGGCCCCGCAACCGATCTCCAGGTACAGCTCGGCGGGGCGGCCGAACACCCGTACCGGATCGATCGCGCCCGGCGGGACGAGATAGCTGGGGCCCAGCGTTGCCAAGGCGCGGCGCTGGGCCTCGGTGCAACGCCCCTCACGGCGCACGAAGCTGCGCAGCGGGCGCGGCTCGACGCCTGCCGCCCCGTTCATCGTGGCGGGCCGAATCAAGAGAACAAGCCTGCGAGGGGCGACGACGCGCTCGCGTAGGCGCGCCGCGGGATGCGTCCGGCCAGATAGGCCTCGCGCCCGGCCTCCACCGCCTTGCGCATAGCGGAGGCCATCAGCACCGGCCGCTGGGCCCCCGCCACGGCGGTATTCATGAGCACCCCGTCACAGCCCAGTTCCATGGCGATGGCGGCATCGGAGGCCGTTCCGACCCCGGCATCCACCAGGATCGGGACCCGGGCATGCTCCACGATGTGGCGGATGTTGTAGGGATTGCGGATCCCGAGGCCCGATCCGATAGGTGCCGCCAGCGGCATGACCGCGACGCAGCCCAGCGTCTCGAAGCGTTTGGCCATCACCGGGTCATCATTGGTGTAGACCATGACCTGAAAACCCTCGGCGATGAGGGTCTTGCACGCGGCCAAGGTCTCGGGGATGTCGGGGAACAGCGTCTGGGGATCGCCGAGCACCTCCAGCTTGACCAGGCTGCGGCCGTCGAGCAGCTCGCGCGCGAGCCGGCAGGTACGCAGCGCCGATTGCGCGTCGAAGCAACCGGCGGTATTCGGCAGGATGGTGTAGCGGTCCGGCGGCAAGACCTCGAGTAGATTGGGCGCATGCGGGTCCTGTCCGATATTGGTGCGGCGTATCGCTACCGTCACGATCTCCGCGCCGCTCGCCTCGACGGCACGGCGGGTCTCGTCCAGGTCACGATATTTGCCCGTGCCGAGGAGTAAGCGCGAGCGGTACCCGGCGCCCGCGATCACCAGCGGGTCCTCGGGTCCTCTCGTGCTCGGATTCACCGCGGCCATGACACCCGCCTTACCCACCGCCTATGGCCCGCACCACCTCCACCGTGGCGCCAGGACGGAGCACGAGCTCGGCATGCTGGCTGCGCGGTACGATGCTGCCATCCACCTCCACCGCATAACGGCCTTGCACGGCGAGGCGCTCGATGAGCGCGCCGACCGTGCAGCCTTCCGGGACTGCGGTCTCGTTGCCGTTTACGGTTAAATGTATCATCGAGGGGCAGCACCTGCGCAAGGCGGGTCGGGGACAAGTATAACGCAGCGGGGGTGCCTATCGGCGGCGCCGAAGTCCCGCAGATCACCCGCCTAATCCCCTGTTCCCAGGTTGCGCGGGGGCGTCGGAATATCCAATTCCCGGTTTGCGCGAGCGACTCTTGGCGCGGCTGGCCGGAGCGGACGCGAGCCCGGCTCTCCGGCCGGCGACCTCCTCTCGCCGCTAGACCCGCGCCCCTCCGCCCCGATCCGCGGTGGCCGCGTGCAGGGGCAATACCTTTACCGGCACCTTCCGATCAACGTCATTCAGCTCGGGGACTAGCTTTTTCAGCAGCGCCGGCAGCGCCTCTTCGTCCCAAGCGGCCACCGCGCGCTCCAACTGGTCGAGCAGGCCCTTGACCCTGGGCCAATGCACGGGCCGGTGCTTGGCCAGGAGGATCTTGCTGTGTGGGGTGATCCCGCGCACCTCCTGCTCGTAGAACAACTCCTCATACAGCTTTTCACCGGGCCGGAGGCCGGTATACACGATCGGGACCTCCTCGCCCGGCACCTTGCCGGCGAGCCGAATCATCTGCTCGGCAAGCTCGGCGACCTTGACCGGCTCGCCCATGTCCAACACGAACACCTCCCCGCCCCTGCCCATGGCGCCGGCCTGCATGATGAGCTGGCAGGCCTCGGGGATGGTCATGAAGTAACGCACCACGTCCCGGTGGGTTACGGTGACCGGCCCGCCGGCCGCGATCTGCTCCCGAAACAGCGGTACGACGCTGCCGGCCGAGCCCAGTACATTGCCGAAGCGCACGGTAATGATGCGCGTATGTCCCTGCCCGGCCAATCCCCCGCACACCAGCTCGGCAATGCGTTTCGTCGCGCCCATGACGTTCACGGGATTGACCGCCTTGTCGGTCGAGATCAACACCAACTCATCGACCCCGGCCGCCAGCACCGCCTCGCAGACGTTGCGCGTGCCGAGCACATTGTTGCGTACCGCCTCGCGTAGCTGTGACTCGAGGAGCGGGACGTGCTTGTAGCCGGCGGCGTGGAACACGACACTCGGGCGATGCAGTTTCAGGATGCGGCGCACCGAGTCGGCATCGCATACGTCGCAGAGATAAGGATGGACATGCAGTCCCGGAAACGCCTGGGCGAGGCCGCGCTGCAAGTCGTAGAGACTGAATTCCGAGCGTTCCACGACCACCAGCGACTCGGGACCGAGCCGCGCCACCTGGCGGCACAGCTCCGAGCCTATCGATCCCCCGCCACCCGTCACCAGCACCACCTTTTGTGTGAGGTTGCGGCGGATGAGGCCCCAATCCAGGGCCACCGGTTGCCGCCCCAGGAGGTCCTCGATGGACACGTCGCGCAGGGCCTGAAGCCCGACCCGTCCGGCCATCACGTCATGGACGCCCGGTAGCGTGCGCACCGGCAGGCCGGTGGCTTCGGCGAGCTGCACCATGCGCTTCATCTCCCGCCACCCGGCCGAGGGGATCGCGATCATCACCAGCTTGGCATCCAGCTGATCGACGATCGGTCCGAGCCTGTCACAGCCACCCAGGACGCGGACACCATGGATCTCGAGCCCCAGCTTGTTCGGATCGTCATCCAGAAACGCTACCGGCCGGTAGCGCTGCCGCGCGTCGCGCATGAGGTCGCGCACCAGCAGATCACCGCCCTGCCCGGCCCCCAGGACCACCACGCGCTGTCCCCCGCGCAAGAGGTAATAATCCTTGAACCAACGGTAGATGAAGCGCGGCGCGCCCAGGGCACCGATCAACAGAACCGCATATAACACCAGCACGGAACGCGGTACTCCGTGCAGCCGGGTAATCATGAACAGCACCGTTGCCGAAAGCAAGGCGCCCGCCACCGAGGCCTGGACTATCCGCATCAGATCCGGCATGGAGGCGAAACGCCACACGCCGCGGTAGAGGCCGCAGAACCAGAACACCGCCATCTGTATCGGGACCACGACCACCAAGGCCTGTAATCCATGCTGAAAAAACCAGGTCGGGATCGGATCGAGGTTGAAACGGATCCAGTAGGCCGCCATCCAGGCCACCGGCACCATGAAAAGGTCATGTAAAAAGGCGGCGCTGCGCCTTTGCAACAGGGTCACGACCTCCAACAACAATCCGTTTTTTTTCATTTCATCCCTCCCCTCGAATTCTATGCGTTGGCACGACGGGATACGAGGGGCCGCGGCGCGGCGCGCAGCGAGCGCTTCAAGGCCGCGACTACGCGCTCCACCTCATGCTCCGTGAGCCGATTGTGAAACGGCAAGGCCAGGGTCCGGGCGGCTATCGATTCCGTCAAGGGTAGATCGCCCGGAGCGCAATCCACGTATTCCCGCACGAAGGGTTGTAGATGCACGGGACTGAAATAGGCTCGGCTCGGGATCCCCTGTGCCGCCAAGCCTCGCATGACGGCATCCCGATCGATCTCCGGTGCAACCCGGATCACGTACACGAACCAACTCATACGCACCTGCGGCTGCACGTGTGGGACCTCGACGCCGTCGAACGTAGCGAGGCGCTCGTTATACCAGCGCGCGACCCGTGCGCGACGGGCCATAAAGCACTCCATTCGCCGCAGCTGGGAGACGCCGAGCGCGGCCGACATCTCATCCATCCGATAATTGAAGCCGAGACGCGCGTGCTCCAACCAGGCATGGTGCCGATCGCGCCCTTGATTGCGTAGGCTGCGCACGCGGCGCGCGAGATCGGCATTGTTGGTCACCACCATGCCGCCCTCGCCGGTGGTCATCTGTTTATTCGGATAAAACGCGAAGGCAGCGGCAGCGCCGAATTGGCCAATCTTGCGCCCACGGTACTCCGCCCCCAGAGCCTCGCAGCTATCGTCTATTACCGCCAACCGATGGCGAGCGGCGATCGCGGTCACTGCGTCCCAATCCGCCGGGTGACCGAACGCATCGACCGCCATAATCGCCTTGGTCCGCGCCGTGATCTTGCGCTCCAAATCGCCGGGGTCGAGGCACAAGGTCCGGGGCTCGATGTCTACGAACACGGGCGTGGCGCCTTCATAGAGCAAGGCATTCAGGCTTGCGATAAAAGTGAAGGAGGGCAGAAGCACCTCATCACCCGATCCGATCTGCAGGGCACGTACGATAAGGTGCAAGGCCGCGGTCCCGGAGCTGACCGCGATGGCGTTCTCGACCCCGACGTAATCGGCCAGCATGCGCTCGAATTGCTCGGCCCTCGAACCCAGCGCGAGGCGAGCGGAGCGCAAGACCTCGACCACCGCCTCGATATCCGACTCGTCGAGGTCGGGCGCGGACATCGGGACAGAGAATTCAATCGGCATGGGTCGGCCCCGGCTCGGCCTCGGCCCGGATCGAGACACGGCGTACCCGGCGTGGTCCGTCAAGGCCCACAAGCCGGCGTGCAGCGGCGCTACGACATAGCCCCCCCTCGCGCCAACTAGGCACCCAGGTCCTCCGCACGCGAACCCGAGCCGGTAAAGAAATCGATCGTGGCCTGGCCCGGTGGCGCAATCCCTTCGCGGCGCAATACCTTGATCACGGTCCGGGCGAGTATTTTCATATCCAGGCTCAGGCTCCAGTTATCGACGTACCAGAGGTCCAGCCGAAAGCGTTCCTCCCATTCAAGTGCATTGCGCCCGTTGACTTGAGCCCAGCCGGTGAGCCCCGGTTTCACATTGTGGCGCCGGGCCTGCTCGGGCGTATACAAGGGCAGATACTGCATGAGCAAAGGCCGGGGCCCAACCAGGCTCATTTCCCCCTTGAGGACGTTCCAAAGCTCTGGTAACTCATCCAGGCTAAGGCTGCGCAGGCAGCGACCCAACGCCGTGAGGCGTTCCGCATCACTGCCCAGCGCACCCGGTTGCATGGTGCGGAACTTGATAATCTCGAACAGCGCGCCGTTCAAACCGGGTCGCTGCTGGCGAAACAGTATGGGCCGTCCCATCACCATCCGGATGAGCACGGCGATGAGGGCCATGGGCAGCGCGCAGAGCAACAGCGCAATCACCGTCCCGACAATGTCCATCGCACGCTTGACGCGCGCAGCCATTGAAGCACGGGTCGCCGTGTCCTGCGAGGTCCGACGTTGCTGCTCGACCCGTTCCAATACCATGCCGAGCCGCCGGGCAAGGGTCCGCAGGTCATGGTGTGCACAGACGTATTCCAAGCCGCGCCGGCCCATCGCGCGGCGCTCGCCTAGCGGAGTCTCTATGATTCGGGTGATGGCCGCCGCGAGCGCCGCAGGTTCGTCCGGCTCGACCGTGACCCCGGCACCTGCCTGCGCCACCGGATCAAGCGGCGTGCGCGCCGCAAAAACGATAGGGCGAGCCGAATACAAATAATCATATAGCTTGTTCAGGCTCACGCCCCAGCGATAAACCGGGGAGTCGCGCAGGCATAGCACGAGGGCATCGGCCTCTTGCAACAATGCAAAGACCGCCTGCTTGGCGACCGGCGGCTCGAACGAGACGTTGCTAAGACCCAGGGTGCGCACCCGCTCCGCGAGACGGGATTTCTCCGGGCCCTCGCCGATCAGTCGAATGCGTAGGCGGTCCGCATACCCCTGTGCGAATAAAATGGCCGCCGCCGCGATCAGGTTTTCCAGCCCATTGGCGATCCCATGTGAACCGACGTACATCAGTGTAAACGCGCCCTGAGGCTCGCCGGGCGAGGCCGGTTCTCGAAGGCGAGCGCGGTCTATGCCGTTCGGGATCCAGGTGATGTCCGCCCCCCGCAGACCGCGCTCACACAAGTACTCGGCGCTGCCGGGCAATAGCGTGACGACATGATCGGCCCGGCGATACAGATAGCGCTCCAGGCGCGCGAACAACCATACCATGGGGTGATGCGGCGCTAGTCTTCCGACGTCCATAAGCGTCTGCGGCCACAGATCGCGAACCTCGAGGACGAACGGCGCGCCGAAACGCGCGGCCAGGCGTTCCGCCGCCAATGCAGCGAGGGGATGGGGGCTCGATCCAAGGACGAGATCGGGTGGCGGAAGCGGTGGCGCGCGCCGCAATCCCCATACGCGCCATGCAAATTGCAAGAATCCGAAGACGCGGGCCGGGCCGTTGCCTCGATAGGCCGAGGTTCTGATCCAGAGGAACGTCACGCCATCCTCGTCACGCGGTTGTCCGACATGGCGCAGTTTGTCCGCCCTCGCCAACCGGGAGAAGTGATTGAAGCTCCCGGCAATGATCGTCACGTGATGGCCGCGCTGCGTCAACTCACGGGCCAGGGTGTAATGGCGCGTACCCCCGGACTCGTTGGGCGCCACTGCGTAATGATTGACGATCCAGATATTCATCTTTCCGATCGGGCTGTTCACGGCCCGTTACCTCCCAGGATTATCTGGAATTCCTTTTTTCAGACCATCGCTTACATCTAATAGTTAACAGGGTTACTTAAATCTGTGGCGGTTGTCAATGGGCTCGTTGAAAACGTTCACACCTTAGCCGTGCCCCAAATGCCCGCATGCGATCCCCCGGGCGGGCGATCCAGAAACCATTCGTGCAGGATATGTTGAGGCGAAAATTTCGGCTCTATACTGTCGAATGCCCGCTACGTCATAGAAATGAAAAAGGATAATAGGAGCCCGGTAGTTAATGCGCAGGTGCGACCTACGGAAAACCGCTCGTAAGGGTGCGCCGGGTGGCTTCGCGCTGACCGCAAGCCAGCTTACCGATAGCTGGTCTACGCCGATACTTGCCCGGCGTTTTGGCATTGAAATCCAAATTATTCAAAGCCATAGCATATTGGTAGTAGGCGCAATCTCCCTGGTCCTAGGCGCAAGTCGGTGGGCACGGCTTCCCTGGATATGTCCATAACTCACTTGAGAATTCTCGCTAAACGTATTCGCCGTGTGGATCTTCGGTTGCTGATTGAAGCTGCTACCCAATGTACTTATAATGGTATCATGAGTTTTGTTTAATGTTGGCTTAGAGCGATTTCGGATTGGCCATGGTTGACCATGCGGAGCGCGACCTTCCGGATTTTCACAACCCCCCTGTTGTAGAAACGGTCCTTTCCGTCCAGTTCGAAAAGCTCCTGGCGATGCAATCGGTGCACTTCGGGCTCTTCTGGCAGCGGGTCCGCGAGCGATTTCCGAGTACTCAAGACCACCCTGCCCTGGCTCCCGTCCTTGAACAACCGCCGGGGTCGTTATCTCAAGCGCTGCAGCTGCGCTTCGAGGCTCAAGAAGTACTCCCCCTGCAGCGAATTTGGCTATTGAACGGCGCCGGGACAGAGATGATACAGATTCAGAACGATCGCTTTATCAAGAACTGGCGCAAGAGCGACCAAGAGTATCCCCATTACGAGCCCGTAATCAAACCGGCATTCGAGCGCGACTTCCTCGAATTTCAGTCCTTTCTCACTGCCGAACGGCTCGGCGAACCAAGGCCGAACCAGTGTGAAGTGACCTATGTAAATCACATCGTCGCTGGCGAGGGGTGGAGCCGTTGGGATGAATTCGACAAGGTCTTCACGTTCTGGACGCAGCCCGCCGCTACGCCTTACCCGGGGCGCGCGGAAGATTTCGCGTTTCGTGCGCGCTTCCCGATTATAGGGCCAAATAATGCGTGGATCGGTCGCCTTCACGTGGAGGTGCAAGCTGCCGTTAGACTACCCGACAAACAGCCGATATATGCGATGAACTTGACGGCGCGCGGCATGTACGGTGAGGGCATTGATTTTTTCGACATCGGGCGGCGGTGGATAGTCAAATCGTTCGAGCACCTCACCACCGAGCATATGCATCAGGTCTGGGGGAAAAAAAATTAAAATGGTCGCGGTCGCAGAGGATTGGACCACTCAAGGCGCCGATGTCTTCGCACGTCGAGAACGACAGCCAGCCGCTATATCGCTACTAGAACCGAGGCGCGTCAACAAACGCCTTCGAATCGGCAACCACGTCATTGAGATCTATTTCGACGCCAGCGGCGGGTTGCCATCTTGGGTCAAGCCCGTGCTACAGTCACTGGATGACCGCTGGGGCGGAGCGCCAGGATGGGACAGCTACGACGCAGAGCCAACAAAAATCCAGCATGTCGTCCGGTTGCTTAATCACCTTTCTGAACTCCTGCGCGATAGCTCCACCCCACCGATAATTACTCCGCTGTCGGACGGTGGCGTGCAAGCCGAATGGCATCGCAATAATGAGGATCTGGAAATTGTGTTGCCCGCCGGCGAATCTGCAAGGTATTTCTACTACAACGCCGCGACGCAGGAAGAGGAGGGAGGCGAATTGAGTCCCCCGCGTTTCGAGCACCTGCGCACCCTCATTGCCGACTTCTAAAGGCGCTCCGCATGCCGGAGGAGACGCGAGCAGACGACCCGTCAATCCCCAACACCGACCGGCTATTCCGGCGCGTACCGCCGAATCAGTTGATCATGTGCGAGGATGGCTCCCGCCGTCCCTCCTCCGCCGTCTTCAAGCATGACGAGATGTCGGTCAACATCGAGTCCCTCATGGTAGCGCAGGGACGCCCTCCGGAAGATACTCTTAAGAACCATCCCGGTGACTTCCTCACGTCTATCAGCGCCGGCCGTGTCCGCAATTTAGGTCATCCGATAGTCAAAGATACGGCTCCCCCCAACGATCCGGCCCACGGTCTTGTCCTCGGAAGGAAGAGGGACAGTTTTGCCAACGCAATGTGTCGTTCTCATCACTGGATTGTTGCGCCTCCGTAGGCGTTAGACGGGCTGCACGCGGATTCAGGGATGGTCGCCCCGGAAGCTTGTAAAACCCTGATATGCGGCATTTGACGCCAAATGACTTGACGATTCCACCCCCTACGAAGAACCAACCGCTTGCGATGACCGAGGCCCGCGAGGACCCCGGATGAAGATCGGCGTCACTAGCTACGTGCATGCGAACGCCTACGCGCTGGCGGCGAGCGCGAGCACCGCGGCATGCCCGGGGTCATTGCGCGCGCGATGCTTTGACCACGCTGCGCGTCACCGCTTACACACCCCCATCCCCGACCCTTGCCCGTCAGGCATCACGCCGGGTGCTACTGTTTAAGTTGCTGATAAGAAATGAAGTTCACAAATTGAACGCGATGGGATTATAATGTTCAAGCGATGAACGGTAACGATCGGGAAGAGTCCCTCACCCTGAGCATCCTGGAGACGATTGAGGGGCGCAGCGACCTGACGCAGCGCCATCTCGCCGACCATCTGGGCATCGCACTCGGGCTGGCCAATTCCTATCTGAAACGCTGTACGCGCAAGGGGTTGATCAAGATTCAGCAGGCGCCCGCCAACCGTTACCTCTATTACCTCACGCCCCGCGGTTTTGCCGAGAAGAGCCGGCTCACCGCCCGCTATTTGTCCGCCTCGCTCCTGCTATACCGGAGGGCGAGCGCGGATTATGGCGATCTGTTTCGGGGCTGTAGCGAGCAAGGTGTAACGCGGGTCGTGCTGTGCGGTGTTTCCGAGCTGGCCGAGATCGCGATCCTGCGTGCGCATGAGTGGCATGTCGTGGTCCTCGGGGTGTGTGCCTTCACGGAGCCACGGCCCGAGGTCGTTGTGGGATACCCGGTCTGGCCTCCGGAACGGGAACGGTACGAGCGTGCAGACGCGCTGGTCCTGACTTCCTTGGCGGATGCCGGCACCGTTTATCGGCAGTTACTGGGCCTCGCCCCGCTGGCCTCCATCCTGTTGCCGCGTTGCCTGGAATTCGCCCGCGACGCGTCAGCGCCGGAATCCCCTATGGAGCTTCCCCGCGGGACGCGGGGGTGAACCGCTGAAACGGCTTAGGGGAGATACGCCATGAATCTGCTCACGGGAAAGACGGTGCTGCTCACCGGGGGTGCGGGTACCGTGGGGCGTGAACTCATCCGCCAGGTACTGCGGCAGCAGCCCGCGGGGCTCCGGGTCGTCGACAGCAACGAGTCGGAGGTCTTCAACCTGGAGGAGGAGTTCGGCGTATCCTACCGGGCCTACGCGGGTGGGGCCGATGCCAGGCGAGGCCGTTTTCATGCGTACGTCGGCGACGTACGCGACCCGGATAAGATGGACAGCATGATGCGCGGCGTCGATATCGTATTCCACGCCGCGGCGCTCAAGCATGTATTGCTGTGCGAGCGCTCGCCCTTCGACGCGGTGCAAACCAACGTCCTTGGCGTCAAGAATATCGTCAATGCCGCGCTCGCGCACGATGTCGAGCGGGTCATTTTCACCAGCTCGGACAAAGCGGTGAATCCGACCAGCGTGATGGGGACCTCCAAGCTCATGGGCGAACGGGTCATGAGCGCCGCGAACAGCCTGAAAGGGTCGCGGCGCACCATCTTTTCCTCGACGCGCTTCGGCAACGTCATCGGCTCGCGCGGATCGGTCGTGCCGCTCTTCTATAAACAGATCCGATCCGGCGGACCGCTAACGCTGACCGATCCGCGTATGACCCGCTTCGTCATGACCATCGAGGACAGCGCCCGCCTGGTCCTGCGTGCCGCCGAGCTGGCCAGGGGCGGGGAGGTGTTCGTCACCAAGATGTCGGTGCTGAGGATCGCCGACTTGGCGAAGGCCATGATCGATATGCTGGCCGTCCCCGGCGACCGCGCAATCGCAACCCGCGAGATTGGCGCCAAGGCCGGGGAAAAGCTGTATGAAGAGTTGATGACCGAGGAGGAAACGAACCGCGCGCTCGAGCTGCGCGAGATGTACGCGGTCCTGCCGGCGTTCCGGCACGTCTATGAGGACATCGACTACAGCTACCCGGAGGTCGTCAGCGCTCGCGTCGAGACGCCGTACACCAGCGCCAACGGTGAACCAATGAGCACCGATCAGGTTAGAGAATTCATCAAGCGGAATCGGATACTGCAAGTAGCCGAACGAGGGGGTATTTGACGTGCGCGTGCTGATTTTGGGGGGAGACGGATATCTCGGTTGGCCGACCGCCATGGCGGTCGCCGCGAAATCGCATGACGTGTGCGTGGTAGACAATTACCTGCGGCGGTCCATTGCCATGGAGACCGAGTCCGAGGCACTGATACCCACCCCGAATCTCCATGAGCGGGCGCGGGTCTTCGCGTCCGTCACCGGTCTGCGCATTCAGGTCGAGATTGCCGACTGTGCGGACTATGCGCTGCTCTCCCGCATCGTCCGGGGTTTCCAACCGGAGGCGATTATCCATTACGCGGAACAGCCGTCCGCCCCCTATTCGATGATCGGCTTTCGGGAGGCCGAGCGGACGCTGCGGAACAACCTGGGCGTGACATTGAACGTCATCTGGGCCGTGCTCGAGCACGCCCCGCAGTGTCATATCATCAAGCTCGGCACCATGGGAGAATATGGAACGCCCAACATCGACATCGAGGAGGGTTGGATAGACATCGAACACCGCGGGCGTAAGGACCGGTTTCTATACCCGCGCCAGGCCGGCAGCCTATACCACACGACCAAGGTATTGGACACGGACCTGCTCTGGTTTTACGTCCGCACCTACCGCCTGCGCGTAACCGATCTCATGCAAGGCCCGGTTTACGGCCTGTCCACGGCGCAAACGGACCTCGATGAGCGGCTGCTCCCGAACTTCCATTACGACGACATCTTCGGCACGGTCGTGAATCGCTTTCTGGTACAGGCCGTGGCCGGGATACCGCTCACGGTTTACGGCAAGGGCGGGCAGACCCGCGGTTATCTTAATCTGAACGACACCCTCCAATGCGTCGAGCTGGCCATGACCCGCCCGGCGGATGCGGGACAGTTGCGGATATTCAACCAGTTCACCGAGCAGTTCACCGTCAATGACCTGGCCGACAAGGTAAAACGCGCGGCGCATGGCCTAGGGTTCAGCGTCGCCGTGGAGTCCATTCCCAATCCGCGCAAGGAGTTGGAAGAGCACTATTACAATCCGCGCCACAGCGGCCTCCTCGAGCTGGGTCTGAAACCGCGTTACCTGAGCGAAGCGGTACTCACGGACATGCTGCAACGGGTGCTGCCGTACCGGGATCGGATCGATCGCAAGCGGATCATGCCGCGGGTGCGCTGGTCCACGTGAAGTCCCCCGCCGTAGCCGCAGCGGAACACGGATTGGCGGCCGCGGGCCCACCCGTGAAGCGCGCGATCTTCATCCTGTTCTACGCCGATCTCATCCCGCGCCACAGGCTGATGGCCAGAACTTTGGCCCACAACGGCTGGGAGATCGACGTCGTGTCATGGAACCGGAACTGGCCGAAGGATCAGGCCGTTCACGAGCCGTGGGTCTCGCAGTGGCACTGCGTTCCGCTGGCGGCGGGGACAGGCACCGCGGCCCTCGTGTACAAGTTACCCCGCCTGTTCCGCAAGGTCAGTCGCGTTGTGCGTACGGCGGGCGGGGCGGAGGCGATCTTCATCACGCATTTCGGCCTGCTGCCACTCGCCACTCTGCTGCGCTCGTACTGCGCGCGGATGCTCTACGACGCGCCGGAATACTACTGCGAGGACCTGCTCCGCTATTTTGGCCGGTTGGGGTGGCTCGCACGGCCGGTGGTCCGGGGCGCCGAGCGCGCCATGCTGGCGCGGGTTGACGCCGTGCTTACCATCGATTCGAAAAATGGTTGGCTTGCCGATTACTACCGGCGGATGAACCGGCCCGTGCATGTGGTATGGAACACCCCCTCCACGGAGGACGATCCGGCCGAATCGGAGTTGCTCGAGGCGGTCCGCGATCTCGGTGCAGCAAAGGTCGTGGTCTATGTGGGCGCCTTGAAGAGAGACAAGGGCCTGGAGGTCATGCTGCGGGCGATCCCGGTGATCAAGCAGCGGTTTCCCGGTGCTCGATTCCTGTTTATCGGCGGCCTGCAAGAGCGACGGGAGCTCATCGATAGGCTACTGCGCGACCTGGGAATCGGCGACGTAACGATCTTCAAGCCACCGATGCCGTACCGGCGCATGTTGGCCTATCTGCGCGCCTCGGCGGTCGGGCTCGCGGTGTTGCTGAAAGGAAGAAACCGCCTGGCGGGCGCCGGCAACTGCCGAAAGATATTCACCTACATGCAGGGCGGCCTGCCTATCGTGGTATCCGACGTCGGATCGGTGGGCGAGTTGGTCCGCGCGCAGGCCTGCGGGGTGTGCATAGACGGCGAACGCCCGGAAGCAGCGGCCGCTGCGATCTGCGCTTACCTCGATGATGACGGCCTCGCTCGAGAGCATGGCCGCAGCGGACGCCAGGCATTCACCGAGCGATTCAACTGGGAACGCCAAGCGGCGGCGTTTCTGGAGTTCATCGATGCTCCGGTCCGTGCCTATGCACCCTGAATGCACCGGGCCAGCCCCGCTCCGGGCCACGCGGCCGGATGCCGAAGCCGGAATAAGGACCGTGCAGCTTAGGGCATCGGGGCCTAGGCTGCCGATCAGGATCATTCGCCCCGCTTTGGCGCTGGCTGGTAGAAGATATGGACTCTTGTTAGCCAATTACTACTTCGCGTTCCGGTCGAGGCGTGCCCTGAAGGGGAACGTCATCGATATCTGCATTGCGCATGACACGCATGCGCTCAATGCCGCAGTGGCGATCGCCAGGCCCCGCGGGGCCAGGCTGGTCTACGACGCGGTGGAGATCCCGCTGATCCGCGAGCGCTCGGGCCAGTATCAGGCGAACCATCTGAACGGCCTGGCGATCAAGCTCATCAATGAGTGCATAGAGCCCAGGACCATCCGGCGCGCCGATCTCGTGATCAGCAACAGCCCCGGTCACGCCCGCTGGCACCGCGAGCACTACCGGTTGCACCGCGAGCCGGCGCTGGTCTGCAATGCGCGGCCGTATCAGCCGCCGTCCCGAACGATGCAGATCCGCCAGGATGCCGGGCTCGCACCGCACGAACGGCTGGTCCTGTACATAGGTAATGCCCAGCGTGACTATGGGCTGGAAGAGCTGGTTCGGGCCCTGCCGATGATGGCGCCGCGCGTACACGTCGGCTTTCTCGGTTTTATGCCAGACAGCTACGCCGCAGAGATTACCGGTCTCGTGCAACAGATGCAGGTCGGCCCTCGGTTCCACGTCCTGGCGCCGGTGGCCAACGACGCCGTGCCGTGCTATGCCAGCGGCGCTGACGTGGGCGTGGTGACCTTGCACAGGAAGGTCCTGAACATGGAGCTTAGTTTGCCCAATCGCTTCTTCGACTGCGTGATGGCCCGTCTGCCCATCGCCGCGTCCGAGCTGCCGGCCGTGGTGCAATACATCGACCACTACGGGATCGGTATGACCTTTGACGAGCAGCGGCCCGAGCATATGGCCCGTGTTATCGAGGCCATGCTGGAGGACGAACGTCAGGCGGAATTCCGGGCCCGCGCGGAACGGGCCGCGGTAGACCTGTGCTGGGAGCGGGGAGAGCAGACGCTGGTCAGTGCGATCGAGGGACTGGCCTCGGGGTCGCGGGGCCTGCGGATCTGCATCGTGGCGCGCAAGAACATATGGCGAACGCGACGGGTCGTCAGGATGGCCGAATCGCTACAGCGGACCGGCCACCAAGTGACGGTCGTGTGTCCGTTTCCCGGCGACGCGGCGGCCGCGCAGAGCGGCGTGCGGTATCTGACGGCGGATGACGGACGCGGCTTGGCGCGCAGACTTTTGGCAAGGAACGGCTAGGTGCCGGCGCTTAGCGGCGCGAAGACCCTGCGGTTCGGGCGGCACCCCTGGTTCCCGCCGGCGCTATACCATGTATAGGCTGTATTCGGAATTGGCACAGAACAGGAGCGCCTTGCTGACGCTGGTCCAGTTCAATCTGAAATCGACGGTATCGGCAACGCGCTTGGGATTCGTGTGGTGGATCCTCGATCCCCTGGTCCAGATGGCCATCTACTACTTCATCGTAAAGATCATCTTCGAACGCGGCGAGGAGAATTACCACCTGTTCCTCCTGTCCGGCATCCTGGCGTGGCAGACCTTCGCAAAGGCGCTGCGGCAGTCATCCCGATCGATATCCACCAACCGGGCACTCATCCGCCAGATTGGAATACCGATCGCTACGATCACCGCGATCCCGGTCTTCGTGCAGATCGTCTACGCGGTGATCGGTCTAGCCATCGTCATGCTTTGGAGGCATGGCGCGCTGGGGCTCCATTCCCTTGCTGTCATCCCGCTGTTGCTGCTGATTGCGCTCTTCAGTTACGGGCTGGGCCTGTTGCTGTCCGTCTGTAATGCCTATTACAAGGACACCGATGCCCTGCTGGGCTACGTCCTGCGGCTGGGGTTCTTTTTGACGCCGGTCCTGTACCCGGTATCGAGGATCCTGGAAGCCCCCGCCGTTCCCGAATATGCCAAGACCTTGTATATGGCCAACCCGATGGCCTGGATCGTTACGCGGCTTCGGGACTTGGTCCTGACCGGTACAACGTTTGAGTGGGGCACGTTTGCGGGCCTATTGATCATCGCCCTGTCGATAGTGCAGTTGGGACTCTATTGCGTGAGACGGCAATCCACGAAGATCGCGAGGATGCTGTAAGTCGAACCATGCCGAGCATTCTGGTCTCGTTCACGGGAATCAAGGAACGCCGCGGCGCCTTGGGCGTCATCCAGCCGGGACTGGGACTGCGCTACCTGCAATGGGTAGGCTCGAATCGCCTCGTCCGAACCGGCACCGTCCGGGGGATGGATGCGGTCGACGGCAACCTCTATGCCGTCACCCAGGCGAGCCTGAGGATCTACAACGTGGGCGATAATACGGGTGCCGATGTGCCGGTTCTCACGTTGGAGCGGGAGGTGGTTCGCAAGGACTGGATCGTCGGCGGTCACGAGCAGGCCGGGCTTTGCGCGGTCGCGGTTGCCAAGGCACGCAAGCGCGTGTACCTGGTAAACACCCGTGACTGCGCGATAGAGGAATTCGGTCTCGACGGTGAATTCCTGGGGCGACGCTATCTCTGGGAGCTTGCACCGGACGTCTTTCGACTCCCAAGCGGCGTCGGGAAGGCGTTCACGTTCGGTGCGATTCGCGGCATCACCAGGGCCATGAACGATAGGATCTGGTTGACCGTGGCGGAGTGCAACAACTCCGGCCGGGGCGTCGTCCTCGACGCGGACAGCGGCGCCGTGGTCTTGAACGACCTACAGGATCCCTGCGCAGGCACGTGCGATACGCAACGTTATTACCTGCTCGACGCCGGAGCGCTGAGGCTGAACGCCCATGCAGCGGACTGGGAGACCGGGGCCCTCTCGCCATCCGTCGCATGGTCCGCCGAGCTGTTCCCTTCGGACGCTCAGCATGCGCCGGCCCCGCCCCGTTTCCGCGGCATCGCCGTATGCGGAGACACGGTATACTGCGGCATCGGCGACTACGCAGACGTCGGAGACGGCGATCAACGACAGGTCCCATTCCGGATCGCGGGGTTCGACGCGCAATCGGGGGAACGTCGAGGGGAATTCGCGATGCCGATCCTGGCGCGATACCCGCGGATGAAGGTGTGCACGTTGGCGGGATTTCCGGGTGAGGTCGAGCTCGCACCGGGTGAGGGGTTGACCCTGTTCGAATCGGGGCGCCGGGTCCCGGCCGAAGTCCTGGCGTCGCCGCGCACCCCCGATGCAGGCGCAGCGACGGAAACCAAGCCGATCGTGAACGTCAGACCGATCGGCATCGCGTTGCACGGTGTCAGTCTGTCCTACCATAGGAGCGCAAGGTCGTGGTTCAGCCGCACCCAACGCTTGCGCGAGGCAAAGGATTACCGGGCGATCCATGACGTCAGCTTTTCGGTCCGCGAGGGCGAGGTGCTCGGCGTCATAGGAGGAAACGGCTCGGGGAAGAGCACGCTATGTATGTTGCTCGCCGGTACATTGGCACCGGATCAGGGGCGGATAATGACCAAGGGCCGCGTGCAGCTCGTCGGGCTTGGAGTGGGCTTCCAGGTCGAATTGACGGGGCGCGACAATGTGTTGCTCAACGGGACGCTGCTGGGGATGTCGAGACGCCAAGTGGCCGAGAAGATGGACGCCATCGTCTCCTTTGCGGAGCTCGGCGACTTTATCGACGAGCCGCTGCGGACCTACTCCTCGGGGATGCGCAGCCGGCTTGCGTTCGCCGTCGCCACCGCCGTCGAGCCCGAGATCCTGATACTGGATGAGGTCATGGCGACCGGCGACCAGTCGTTCAGCAACAAGGCGCTCGCCCGGCTGGAATCGATGCGCTCCGCCGCGAAAACGGTCATCATGGTCTCCCACAATTTAAGCCAGGTGAGGAAGATCTGCTTGCGGGTCATCTGGCTGGAGAAGGGCCAGGTGCTGATGGACGGCGAGCCGCAGGCGGTAATAGCCGGCTACACCGAGTTCTCGCTGAACAAAGAGCAGTGGCTGCAACGGCATCACGACACCAGGGCGCCGGTTTCCAATACGGGTTAACCTGGCATGCCCATTCCTGACCATCGCGATCAGAACACGGCACCGCTAGCCGGGCATTTCCCGCTCGACCGTACCCGCCTGCCGGACGAGGTCATCCGACGCATTCACTGGTGGACGGGGCCAGCGCCAGTCCACCCACTGATCGGCAAGAAACGCTTGAATTCTTCCCTTCGTATTGCCGCCATCGTCGGTAACAGGCTCTGGAACGGACTTCGTTACGAGGGAACGCTGCTGCTGCTAACCCCGCACACCTGGAGGGCCGTGCTGACCTACGGCCGCCCGGACCTACTGATCGTCGAGTCCTGTTGGGAGACCGCTACCGGTCACTGGTATCTGGCACAGACGGGGCGCACGGGTGAATCCGCCGAGCTGCGGGAAATCCTGGCGCTCGCCGGAGCGAACGGGACCCCGCGCATATTCTGGCATACGCAGGATCATGGCTATCACGGCCAGTACCGGGAATTTGCCCGTCATTTCGATTTCGTGTTCTGTGCCGATGAGCGCGAAGCGCAGGCCTTGTGCGAGGCCGGAGTCGATACCGACCTGTTGTCGCCGGCGGTCCAGCCCGCGATCTTCAACCCGTATCGGCCGTATGGATTTGACGACTCGTTCGACATCGGACTGCTGCTGGATGGGATTGTAGACCTCCTACGGGATTCCGGCCAGCGGGAGGTCTTGAGCAGACTGCGTTCCCAGGGGTTGAAGCTGATCGATTCGCATAGCCTCATCTTCGCGAAGAAGATGCGGGATCTCGAAGGCTTCGAGGGCAACCTGCTCGGATGCGTGACCGCACAGGGGCGGCTCACGGCGATGAAATACGCCCGGATCGCGTTGATGCTGGAGTCCCATCTGACGGTGACCGAGCAGCGGTGGCGGGCGCTTGAAACGGCCGCATGCTACACGCCGATCGTCCATTTTGGGCGGTTGCCGGAAGGCGACCTCCGGAAAGACCTCGTTATCGAGGCGGCGAGCGAAGACTCGCTGCCGGCCGCGATCGCGGAGCTGCGCGAGAATGAATCGTATCGGAAGAGGACCGGCCACCTGGCTTGGCGTCAGGCGTGCGTCAAGCATTCCTTCTCCCGCCGGGTCAATTCGATCTGCACGAAAGCGGGGATCACCCACGATTGGATCGAGCATCCGCTGGTTTCCATCATCGTTCCGACCTTCACTACCGAGCGCTTACCGGACTGCGTGAGCTTAATCGACCGGCAAGACTACGCCAACAAGGAGTTGCTCATCCTCTACAAGGAGGGACCGGCCGCGGCCGAGCTCGCCTCGTACGTCGCCGCGCGCAAGGACCTACGGGTAATATATCTTCCGCGGGATGAAGATGCAGACAGTGGCATGAAGGCCGGGATCAACGCCGCTCACGGCGAATACTGGTTTAAAATGAATATCGACCATCGGTATGGCGACCGATACGTTTCCGACATCATGCTGCACCTCAGCGCGCGTGACGCGGATGTCGTCGGCAAGCCGCCGCGTTACTACAGCTTCGCTAGCGAGCCTCTCATCTACCAAGTCGTCCCGCCGGACCTTCCCGAGTTGTGCATCCTGCCACCGCAGGAGTTGACGAGACGGAAAGCCTGGTTGGATTGCAGTTCCCTCGCCGGGAAAAAAGCGGTGGCACCCTATGTGCGCTTTTCGGATCCGCTGAATGCGACGGCGGATACGACGTTCACCCTGCAACTAGGACGCACGGATCTCGAGGTGCTGATCCTGGATCCGCTGAACCTGGTCACGGTCCGCGGATCGGACCGGGACGATCGCACTTGGGTGTCAGGGGCTGGGGACCCCAAGGGCCAGGGACACCCGCTCGCAAACCCGATCGAGGACGTATTTGTCTAACGCGCCGCAATCCAGTCAGCTATCGCCATCGAATGTGCTCGGTACCGAAAGATAGCGTAGGCCGGATCCCGTGGTGGAAGCCGATGGTTCCGGCGTTCACGGCCCCGTGCCTGAAAACGATGCCGGGGCTCTGCATAGCGGCAGTCGCGAGTGAACGGCTGCGCTCGGGATTCGCGCATGAAGCGGAATTGCTGCCCTTGACCACCTTGAGTTGGAAGGGACTGCTCGACGAGAGGAAGCCGGATCTGCTGCTGGTCGAGGCCTGCTCGGAAGCATCGGTCGCGGACTGGCGCATGGCCGGCGATGCTGAAGGCTCGGATCTCAACCGCATGCTCAACCTTGCCAAGTCACTCGGGATCCCGACGGTACTGTGGAACACCGAGGATCATTCCTGCGCCGGCCGGTTCCGGCCGATCGCTCGGGGTTTCGATTATGTGTTCTGCGCCGATCTCCGCGAGGCCGACGATCTGCGCAGCATCGGCCTGGACGCGGAGGTCCTCCTCCCCGCGATCCAGCCGCAGATTTTCAACCCGTTCCGTGCATTCGGCCATGCCGACGCCCTCGACGTCGGCGTGCTGTATGAGGGCCTCGTCGATCTCCCGGGCGAGAACCGCGGGCTCGATATTCTACGCCGTGCGAAATCGTATGGGCTGCAAATCATCGAATCGAGCAGCGAGGAAGATCCATCAAAGCTGGCCGGAATACCCGACTTCTCATCCTGCATCCTGGGCTGTGTCGACGCCGCCAGCCGGCTGCTGGCCTTGAAATACTCGAAGACGGCCCTGTTTCTGGACTCCACGATCCGGACGAAGACGGCACAACAGTGGGCGGCGCTGGAAACGGCGGCGTGTAGGGTGCCGGCCATCCACGCGGGCCGGCTCGCGCAGGATGATGTACGGAAGGGCATCGTCATGGAGAGGGAAGATGCGTCGGGCGTGGAAGCCGAGATCGGCAAGCTCGCAGAGGATGACCTGTACCGGAGAAAATGCGGGCAGCTCGGTTGGCGGGCGGTTTATCGCCAGCACACCTTTTCCCACCGGCTCAGGGACGTCTGCAGAAAAATCGGCATCGCGAACCAGTGGGAGGAGTACCCCGGGGCTACGGTCGTCACCCCGACGCGCAGAATCGAGTTGTTACCACGTTGCCTGGAAACCTTCGACCGCCAGAGTTATCCCAGGAAGGACCTGGTGCTGGTGATCAACCGGACATCCCTGGCTGGTGCCGAGGAGGTTATTCGCGCCACGCAGGGCAGGGATGACGTGCAGATTGTCAATGTCCCGGAGGAGCGGTACGCGGGTGCATGCCTGAACCTGGGCAACGTCCTGGCCAGAGGAGCGTATTGCTTGCGGGTAGATGACGACGACTATTACGGTGAAAACTATTTACTGGATATAATGCTACACTTGCGGTCCGTAGGCGCGGACATCTTCGGCAAGCCCCCGAAATACTGCTACTTCGAGGGCGAGGGCGACACCTATGAGCGCCAGCTCGAGATCCCGGGGCTGACCGTGTTGCCCGCGTCTTACGAACTATGGTTGTCCGGGAATACCCTCGGCGGTAGGAAAGACGTACTCCTGGGGACCCGCTACCCGGACTCCGTATTCGGCACCGCGGATACCGCGTTCTTCATGCAGGCGATTGAGAGACGCCTGGTTATCGCCTCTCTTGATGAGTTCAATATGGTCGTAAGTCGAAGAATCGATACTGCTGATCATACGTGGCGCGCCAGCCCGGAGCTGCTGAAAACGAAAGCCAAGAAGCTGTGCCAAGATTTTACGGAGTTCATGATCTAGGAAGCCATGACGCGAAGATGAGGATAGCCTTTATCATGCGAGCGGCATTCGGTGTACTGGGGGGCACCGATAGCTATTTGATGCCGAAGTACGTTGCGCAACGGCACGACGTGCTGGTGTTGTGCCAGGGTAACCCGAAATCAGGCGAGGAAGTGGTCTACAAGAACGACGATCTCAATATCTGCGACGTAGGCGCTGGCTCGGCGGAGAACCGGGTGGCAAAGATTTTCGGTGCCCTGCAGAAGTTCAAACCTGAGATCGTCCATGTGTTTCATAGTCGATATTGCCTACGGATCCTCTATGGGCTGCACCGGCTCCCACGGGTTAGTCGGATTATCGACTTTCGTTCGCCGTTGCTGGTCAACGGCAACGTAGCCCGTGCAGCCGTATTGTGCCGATACTTCCTCTGCCAGTTCTACGTCGATCACGTCTTCACCCATTCTCTTGGGACCATCAAGGACAATCTCCCCCTGCGCTTCCGGCGGATTACGGAGCTGCCTCCGGGCGTAGAAACGCTGCACTTCAAGTCAGCCGGAAGGCCGGCGGACACACCTCGGAGGTTTGTCTATATCGGCAGCGTCAGCAAGATACGGCAACTGGAACTGCTGATCCGGGCATTCGCAAGGTTTTCACGGAATAACGGCGTGAGACCGTGCCTGGACATCATCGGCGGTGGGAACGCCCTGGGCGAGCTACGTAACCTGGTCGAATGCGACGGGCTGCGCGATTGCATCAGGTTGACAGGACCGGTGCTACAGAAGGAAATCTATGTCCTGCTGCGCGAATACGACGCCGGTATCGCCTACGTACCCTACGACAAGTTTTCCAGAGCGCCGTCCCTTAAGGTACTGGAATATAGCGCCGCGGGACTGCCTTTCATGGCCTCGGACACCATCGGGCACATGGATTACGCGTCACGCTTTGGATTCTCCTTCACACCCTTCCAGAATTCACAAGAAGGTATCGTAGCCGGGTTGAATCGGATATGCGCCAAACCAGACCTGGATGACGACGTCGCCGTGAATCGAACGGCAGTCCAACGATTCGATTGGGAACACATCGTCGCGAATGACCTGCTGCCCGTTTACGCAAAGCTAGGCCAGGATAGATTGTGATCGATTTACAATCCGAGAGGTGACCGCCGTAATACCATGCCGACCAGATACCTGGTAACCGGTGGCTGTGGATTCATTGGCACGGCCCTCATCCGACGTATTCTTCAGGTCGAGCCCGGCGCGGTGATTTGCGTGCTTGACAATCTGCTGGTGGGAACGGCGGAGGATCTGGGGCGGGTCTCCGCGTTTACCCGACGCCCCGGAGACGAGTGCCGCACGGCAACCGGTGTGGTCCTGGTCGAGGGGGATGTCCGGAATTACGAAACGGCGCTGCTCTGCGCCGAAGGCGTGGATTGTATCGTCCACCTGGCGGCTAGCACCAGCGTCGCGATTTCGGTTGAGGATCCTCGAACCGACATGGAGAACAACGTGATCGGGACATTCAATATGCTGGAAGCCGCCCGGCACAACGCCGTCGCGAAATTCGTATTCGCCTCATCGGGGGCCCCTATCGGCGAGGCACAACCACCGTTCCACGAGGAGATCCCGGCGCGACCGGTATCGCCGTATGGGGCGAGCAAGCTGGCCGGAGAGGGATACTGCTGCGCGTATTCCAAGAGTTTCGGCTTGTCTACCGTATCGTTGCGATTCGGCAACGTCTATGGCCCCGGGTCCAGGCACAAGTCCAGTGTCGTCGCGAAGCTGACCCGCCAGGCACTGCTAGGACAGACCTGCGAGATCTACGGGGATGGAACTCAGAGCCGCGACTTCATCTACATAGACGACCTCGTCAATGCCGTGCTATGCGCCATCGATCGGGACGTCGCTGGGGAGCTGTTCCATATCGCCACCGGCCGCGAGCACACGGTTGCCGAGGTCGTGGCGATCATTTCGGAATTACTCGGTGAGCATGGGATCACGATGAGCATTGCGCACGGGGCCCGCAGAACGGGCGATGTCACGCGCAACTTCGCCGATACCCGCAAGGCCGAATCGATCCTGGGTTGGACCCCAATCATGGACCTGCGCGGCGGTATCAGGAGAACTGTCGACTACTTCATACAAGAGGGCTGCGAACCAGCCTAGTCGCGCGATATTCGACGAGAAACGACCTCTGAGACCCACCGTCGCGAGTAGGGAGCCGAGAGAAATGAGTGCGAACGAGGATTCGGATCTGGTTGGACGCAACGGCGCGTTAGAGCGGGAATTGACTGCAATGGTCGGGCAGATCAATGACGGATTGGTAATAGCAATGGATTTATCCGATCAGATCGAGGAATTGCGTGTGCGCAATGCCGAGATGGGTAAGGTTCATGCTGATGACCTACCCGCCTATTTTAGGTCCAAAGCCTACCGTACCGGAAGCGCCATGGTGGGCACGTTTAGGAGGCTGCGCCTGGCGCTTCATCATCCACTGGTCCGGCGTTCCTATCGCGTCATCCGGCGGCTGCTGGAGCTTGGGCAACACGGTCGGCGACGATAGATAGCAATATACTCGGGAAACTAAGGGAAGGGTACGCAATAGGTGCTATGAAGCTCGAAATCGTGTTCATACTAGGACCGGGCAGAAGCGGTACGTCACTGGTCACGCAGCTCCTGCATCTTGCGGGGGTTGGTTTGTCGCGCGATCTGGTTCCCGCCGATCAGGCTAATCCCGCGGGTTATTGGGAGGATCGGTATATCGTGGAGATCCACCGAGATTTATTAGACGCACTGGGTCTTGATGATCTCATCAGTGCTACCGTACCTTTGCCGGGCGACTGGATGAAGCACCCGGCGGCATCGGTGGCGAAAGGGAAACTCAAGGCCTATATCGAAGCCGCGATGGCATGGGAGAACAAAGCTTGGGGAATCAAGGATCCCCGGCTTTCGCTGCTGATACCCCTGTGGCAGGAGATCTGTTTTGAGGTCAACATCCCCACGCGTTACGTTTTCTGTCTGCGACACCCAAGCTCCGTTGCCAATTCCATGCACAATGCGTACGGGTTGGACGCCGCCATCGGCGAGGCCGTCTGGCTAAACCGGGTCGCCGTATCCCTTTCGCACATGCAGGACGAGTTCTGCCTGGTGCATTACGAGGATCTACTGGCGGATCCGGCACCGCTGGCTCGCCAGCTCCTCGCCTATGTCCAAGGGCGTCCTGAGGCCGAAATCAGTCTCGCGCCCTTGCTCGGCTCCAACAACCTTGTGAAGCATGAGCTCAACCATGCCACACGGGCAAGTCCTCCCGCCAGCCCGTTGACGGCGCAAATGTATCGCGCGCTGAGGGGCCTTTCAGGTGTGACCAGGGTTACGGAAGCAGTCCGGGACTGCGTTGACGAGTATATGCGTTTCTGCGATGAACAGAAAGGCTGGAGAAAATGTATCGAAACCCGCCGCGCTAAGGATCTCCAGTTGCGTGCGAAACTCCGAGCGGTCAGGGAGCGGCGCGATCAATTAGAGAAGGTATTACGGGAGCAGACAAAGGAGGAGAAAGCGCTGCGCGTCAATCTGCAAACGGTGCAACGAGCGCTGGACGAGACCCGAAGCTCGAGGGCCTTTATTCTGTCGAAGTATTTTACGGAAGCCTCACATTCGTATCTTGAGGTTCTCAAACTACCGTACCGGTGCTGGCGCTTTCTGTTCGGTCCAGGGGAGCACGCGCAGTCGCTTAGGGAGAAACTGGAACACCTCCGGATACGGCTGTCCAGCGGATCGCACTCCGCCCGTAGAATAGAGGTGACTTTGCATTCCTGGTCCCTGAAGATGACCTTGATGGATATGCTTCTTTCCGATGGAAGCGTGGTCGAAAGCGCGTTGCGTAGTCTTTCAAGAGACTTCCCGCTTGTTGCGTCCGACGTGGTTGCCGAAAAGGGTATTCTGTCGGAGAAATCCAGAAAGAAGGTGTTGTACTTGGGACCCATGGCGTTCACGGAAGGGATCTGGGACACGCGGGCGAAATACATATTCCCTGATTTGTTCGAGGAGATCCACGAGCAGGCGGATATCTTTATGATGACGGGCCCGGTACCGCCGTTCGCCAAGGAGAGTCTGCACGCCCTCTGCGGTCGGTACGGCATCATGCACTTCGAGGCTTCTACGGAAGGTGGCGTGGGGATAAGGACCGATGTATGGTTTTCAGAAACCCTGCAACTGGCCAACGTGATTCGCCCTGATGTCGTGACGAATATTTTCGGCGCGATAGCGCTCGGGTTCACCATCGGCATGATCGGTCGCCTCCTATCTTGCCGCAGTGTCTTGCGATTCGCGGGAGACGAGATAGGCACGCGCAAATTGCTGGGCACCTATGACGAGAAGCCGGAGAGGCTCGGCCGTGATTTGCTGGACCAGACCTTAGCCATTGCGCTCGCGGATGCGATCATCACCATGTCGCCTTGGGAGCAGAAACGGATGCAGGACATAGTGACGGACGGCACCAAGGTCAGGGTCTGCATCCGAGGCGTTGACCTGAACAAGTTCTCGCCGAAGCGGGAACGCAATGCACCCGAGTACGTGCGTTTTTTGTACGTAGGCAGGAAGTCACTGGAGAAAGGCTACGATCTGATCGAACGCGCCGCCAACGTCGTGCGCGAGAAACGGCCGGAGATCGAATTCGTGTTTGCAGGAAACTTCCCCGTGGAGCAACACGGCAATAGAACATACGTGGGCTTTGTTCAAAGCGAGGACTTGCCGGCGCTCTATGATCAGGCGGATGCGCTGGTCCTGACCTCCAGGACAGAAGGATTTCCGCAGGTCGTGGCAGAGGCCATGGCCATGGGCAAGCCCTGCATACTGCCTGAAGAGCCGTTTGGCCAGATGTTCCGCCACGAGGAAGATGTGCTTTTAACCCCGCTCGACGCCGAATCGATTGCTGATTCCGTATTGCGCCTGTATAACGATCCGTCCCTGGCGGCGCGACTGGGATCCGCATCGCGCCGTATCGCGCAAACCACACTGGACCGGAATCTATGTAAAGGGGTTTACCGGAAGATCATCCTCGGTGAGTCCTAGCGATGAGAACATCGTACGGTTTGTCAATCCTTCAAACTCCTGCAACTCGCGGTATATCACCTACGTGGAAAAAACTACCGGAGCCAAAACTCGCTCACAGATTTTTCTGACGAACCATAACTCATGAGCTTTCTTAACGCTCGTAACCAGTTTTTCGCCTCTGTTTTAAGCATGCGGTCTTTCCAGACATCTTCGTGAGCCCGCGTCGCGAGCCGCATTCGAAGTTGATTATCCATAATTAGACGACTAAGCCATTGCTCCCAGGAGGGGATATCCGTAGCCAATATTCCATTCTCTCCGTGTCGGATCGTCGATCGGTAAGCGGGAACGTCGGAGAATATACCGGGAATACCTTGCACTCCATAGTCAAGATATTTGATGTCTGATTTTGAGCGCGTAAAGTTTGAGTCTATTAGGGGCGCGATTCCAAAATCCCAGCGAACTTCTTCGATCATCCAGCTTACGAATTTCTCGTATGGAACGGCTTCGTCCGGGATGTTCATATACCTAACAGGGAGATCATGAAATGCGCCTGTTAGTGTGGCGCTATCTCCAATTCCTATTATCTCAAACCGTACTCGGTCTCTGAACCGGGCAAGAATAGAACGCAGCGGCTGGATGATAGAAATCATATCATTCATATGACCATAGGTACCCATATAGCCGAATACGACCAGTCCTTCTTGAGCGTTGTGCGGTTTGCGTGCGCGTGCTCGACTATAAACGCGCTCATCAAGTGCGTTCTCAACAACCTCAATGTTGGGATTCAATCGTCCCAGCCTAGAAGCCAACGTTTTAGTCGAAACGATTACACCATCGCTATATTTCACCACTTGGCGCAGCCACATTTTCTTCTCCTCAGAGGGTCGCAGTGGAGCACCACCCTCCGAATTGAGGCTGAGTAAGTCATCGTCGGTTTCATAAATAATCTTGGCGCCCTGCTGGCGGATCGCCCGCATTAGCGGAAGATGCTGTCGCCAGTCGCAAGAATAGTCCCACAGACGCTCTATTATCAACACATCTACGGGGTGGCTAGGGACCTGGAGCCCGTGGGTCAGCGATAGATCGGATTCGACCGAAGGATGCGAAAGTGGAAGAAGTAGGCGAATAAGACTGCAGGTTTGAGGTAACCTGCGCCTGGGCGGAATCGAATAAAGCACATGGGAACAAAGAGCGGCGGCGGACATTATGAATGGTCTCCGCTGTGCAGCCCGCAGCCTTCAAGCTCCTGATGAGTCGGTGAAAACAAACAATCTAGAATTCTAAATGCGGAAACGACTGGGGAAAGGACCAAGACTTCCAATGCATTCGCTTGAATCCGTTCGAGAAGCGTTCTATCAGCGACCAATTGAGAAACCGCCGATAGCACGGCGCTCTCGTCATGCTTGTTGACAAGCAGACCGTTATGACCGTGCCGGACAAACTCCGTCAATCCCCAATCTATCGGGCCTACTACGGCAACACCAGCGGCCATCGCTTCGATCGCCGTCAGACCGGTTGCGTCAGAAGGCGAGCAGTCAATAAAAATATCTGCGTCAGAAAGCGCGCTTGTGACACCGTAAGCATCCCGTTCCGACAAATAATAATAAGGGAAAGCTCGATTGTAGCTCGCTAGCTGTTGGTTATTAGGTTTGACTCCACTAATCGTAATCGCAACACGATTCCCAAAATGCCGAGACAACCGTCTAAGCACCCGCATGGTCTTTTCGGGTGCAGATCGAGGCGCACTAGGTCTGACCATTGCCAGTATCTGAATGATTCTATTCCTATCTCGTACGACGAACGTCGGATAGTGTGTATCGCGATCTACACTTGGGCCGACAATATCCGAGCACACTCCCAGCTTATTCTTGAGTATTTCCAGAGCCCACGTGCTCTTGGTAAACAGGCGCAAGCCAGGAATAGCGCTATAGCTTGCAACGGCCTTATTATTGTCTTCGGTGTCCTCGGATAATAAATCCGCTTCATAATCTTGCACGTAATACGCTAACACCGGACCATCTACCAAGTCCTTCAGGGACTCCATCCAGAGCACGGCCAGATAGTGCGTCGCAATCACGGCATCATATTCGACCGCCGCGCCGACCAGTTCATCCAACGCACCCAAATACAACACGGGTATACCTAGCCTAGGGTGACGCGGTCCAGTGCGGTGGCCCTCCAGTCTTGCAACCCAAACATCTACGCCAAACTCGCGCATGCGGGCCGCTTCACGGAGGACGATATTCTCCCACGCACCCGCACACTCGGTTGGTAGCAAGACCATCACCCGTTTACCCTCAAAGCGATGGGTTGCGGTGCGGCGGATACGAGACTCGTAATCGATGCTTTCACAACGTTTGCGTAGGTACTGCAAGACGGGATGCGATCGCGTCATCGCCAAGTTATGGCCAACACGGTTCTGACCATGCGCGTTACCCAGTGCTTCTTCCACCAAACGATCACGCTCGGCACGCCGGTCGCGTGCATGGCTTATTGGCTCCGCATGAAAGACGAAGCAATCATCGGCAACCGCCAATTGCCATTCCCTTTGGGTCGCTCGCAAACAGTAATCATCCACCTCGAGCTCGCAACGGGCAAAGGTCTCTTCGTCTAGCACCCCGATGTCTTCAATAAGCTTGCGTTTGATGAGCAGGCAAAAGCCATTTAGAAAACCGACGCGCGGATAACTTTTCGGTGACATTCGAACCATTTCGTTCGCATAATCATCGATCGACCAGCTACTAGGCAGGCGATTTTCCCCCCATTCTCCACCCGCGTTTATGACGTGTGGCACCGATTGCCACGCAGCCGAATTACTCAAGGGCCCGACCATGCCTATTCGGTCGTCTGAATTGGCGCATTGCATAAGACGATCAAGCCAGCGACTTGGGACGATCGTGTCGCTGTGGAGCAGGACAACAAATTCACTCTTTGATGCCTTCATCCCAGTATTAGCGGACCCGGCATATCCTGCTGCAGAATCCTTTCGTATTATCGTAGCGGGTTGGCCAACGACAAACTGTTCCAAGTACGCCTTCGTTTCCGGCCCGCTGCCGTCATCGACAATAATGAGGTCATAAGGGGGGAGTGTCCGCGATAACACTGCTTCAAGGCATCGTCGAACATCGTCCGGCGCGTCGTGAACGCACACGATGATATCCACATTCTGCCGCCGCGCGGGCACTTCCATTGAGTTGCGAGCGGGGCGGGGTTTTCGCTTTACGATAGCAGGGGTGACAACCCCTGAGTGGGTATGTCTGTCTCGTCTCAACAGAATGCGGATCCTGACTCGGATCCCCTGCCAGCCTTCTCGCTGAAATATGCCGATGGCCCTAGTAAAGTCCTCCGCTAAGCTTCCAGCATGAGCAATCGCAAGCCGCAATGCTCTCTGGAGCGATTTAACGCGCACGATCTGTCTTCCACCCCATTTCAACGTAGCCGTAAAATAGCCACCTGGTGGCGTTATGAAGGACAACGACTTTCCCATCGGGGCGGCTACGTCGTGGTCGAGATTGGCGTTCTGACCGTCGCGGTCGGCGAGTCAGTTGGCTGGCGGGAGTAGCCCGTCGTCCGTTCCAGGTAGAGCAGGACCACGCCGTCGTCCGGCGTTTGAGGCGGTAATATTTGTAAACGCCGCAATATGTCGGCGATGTGCTCGTAACACTGTTCATCCCGCCACGGTTAGAACACGTGCCCCCGAAAAACTGCCGGAGATACTCCAGCGTCGTCGGTTTCGTTTTCATGTCGATCACCATGCTCCCGGTGATCGATCCAAAGCTTACCGTTCAGACTCATTCCTCGTTGGATACGCCTCCTTTCAGACACATACCATGTTGAAAAAGACGAAAAGACTATCCAATTCGCTAGCCTAATATTAACATATACGGGTGGACCACATGATTCGTATCCGGGTGGAGGGGTAGATTACCCTCGAACGCTCCAAGATTTCGACGAGTGGTTTTCGATAGAGGGGAGGTGTGCCGAATATACCCATCGCGAACAAGTCTTCTGAGTTAGGGCTTACGTTTCGGTAGGTTAGTGTGCTAACTTAAAGTTATGGTTGAACTATTACTGCCGCCGCCTGGGATCGCCAAGCTCAAGATGGAACATCGTCATGCGAACACGCGGCGTGAAGCCGATCGAATCAAGGCGGTGGTACTGCGGGGCAATGGCTGGACAGCGGTAGCGGTGGCAGAGGCTTGTTACTCTATGAGGGCACGGTGCGGCGCTACTGGGACCGATGCCGGGAGGGACGGCTCGAACGCTCTGGAAGGACAGCTACGCTGGCGGGCTTGGCTATCTCGACGAGACGCAGATGCAAGGGATGGAGGCGCATCTCCGGGAGCACGTGTATCTCACGGTTCAGGAGGTTGCGGCCTAGGTATAGGAGTGCTAACTTCACACTCGTCGACTGCAACAAGCTCGATTTCGGGGCTGTACCAGCACTTCAGGGAGTACGGCCCCCCTATGGCCTACAGGCTTCTCTGTGTACGCTTCACCTGCCTTGTTCACGCTCCTCATAGTCTCCTTACCCTTCGGGCGCTCCGCCGCAGGCGCAACACTCGGGTGGTTGGCCCTTACCCGACGGGGACTTGCACCCCGCAAGATACGCCCATCATCGCTTGGCACAATAACGGTTTGGCGGTGGCATGGGCGAGAAGCGGAAGCAATCAGAGAACTTTAAAAAGAAAATGAGCGTTTTTGTTACTGGTGGCGCCGGGTTTATCGGCTCCAATTTTGTGCTCGATTGGCTACGTAAAAACTACGAGCCCGTTATCAATCTCGATAAGCTCACCTACGCCGGTAATCTTGAGAACCTTGCTGCACTGCAAGACGATCCAAGACACACGTTTGTGCACGGAGACATCGGGGATACCGCCCTGGTCTTGGACCTGCTCGCTGAACACAAACCCCGTGCCATCATTAATTTTGCCGCAGAGAGCCACGTAGACCGTTCAATCCAGGGACCCAGTGATTTTATCCAGACCAACGTCGTCGGCACCTTCCGCTTGATGGAGTCTGCGCGAGCCTACTGGAACGGGCTGACGGGCGAAGCGAAAGCCAACTTCCGTTTCCTGCATGTTTCGACCGACGAGGTCTATGGCTCCCTCGCCGAGGATGCCGCTGCTTTCTCGGAAACGGATCGCTACCAGCCCAATAGTCCGTACGCCGCAAGCAAGGCGGCGAGCGACCATCTGGTGCGTGCCTACCACCATACCTACGGCCTGCCGGTGCTCACCACCAATTGCTCAAACAACTACGGGCCGTATCACTTTCCGGAAAAACTAATCCCACTCGTCATCCACAACGCGCTGGCAGGCAAGCCGCTTCCGATCTACGGCGATGGCCAGCAGATCCGCGATTGGCTTTACGTCAAAGACCATTGCAGCGCCGTCCGCAGGGTGCTGGAAGCGGGCAGGCAGGGCGAAACGTACAACGTTGGCGGACGGAGCGAGAAGACCAACCTGGAGGTTGTGCACGCCGTTTGCGTCGTTCTCGAGGACCTTCATCCCCGCGCTGATGGCCAGTCTTACAAAACCCAGATCACCTTCGTCAAGGATCGCCCTGGTCACGACCGGCGCTACGCTATCGACGCCCGCAAGATAGAGCGCGAACTCGGCTGGAAACCCATCACGACTTTCGAGACTGGAATACGCAAGACGGTGCAGTGGTATTTAGACAATCCGCGATGGGTTGCCAATGTCACCAGTGGGGCATATCGGGACTGGATATCGCACCAATATGGGCATTCGTTCGCATGAAGCGCAAGGGCATCATCCTGGCCGGAGGGTCCGGCACCCGGCTCTACCCGGTAACCAAAGCGGTTTCCAAGCAACTCCTGCCCATCTACGACAAGCCGATGATCTATTACCCGCTCAGCACCCTCATGCTGGCCGGAATTCGAGACACACTGATCATCAGCACCCCGCAGGATACCCCGCGTTTCGAGCAACTACTGGGTGACGGGTGCGACTGGGGTCTCAACCTGCAATACGCTGTGCAGCCCAACCCGGATGGGCTGGCGCAAGCCTTCATTATTGGCGGGTCGTTTATCGGCACTGATCTATCTGCCCTGGTGCTGGGCGATAACATCTTTTACGGCCATGACTTGCCCACCCGGCTCGAACGGGCCGTGGCCAAACAAATTGGCGCTACGGTCTTTGCGTATCATGTGCACGCCCCCGAGCGTTACGGCGTGGTGGACTTCGATGCTCAAGGTCGCGCCACCTCCCTGGAAGAAAAGCCCGCCCGGCCCAAATCCAACTATGCCGTCACGGGGCTGTACTTCTACGACCGGCACGTAGTCGAGCTAGCCAAGACCCTCAAGCCCTCACCACGCGGCGAACTGGAAATCACCGACCTCAACCGCCTGTATCTGGAACAAGGCGAACTCAACGTAGAAATCATGGGGCGCGGCTACGCCTGGCTGGATACCGGCACCCACGAGTCCCTGATCGAAGCATCCAACTTTATCGAAACCATCGAGCATCGTCAGGGATTGAAAGTAGCCTGCCCGGAAGAAATCGCCTGGCGCAAGGGGTTCATCGATGCCGTCCAGCTCGAAAAACTTGCCGAACCCCTCGCCAAGAATAGCTATGGCCAATACCTGCTACGCCTGCTCGCGGAAGGGAAGGTCCCATCATGAAGATTATTCCCACGGCCATCCCCAATCTGCTCATCCTGGAGCCCAAGGTCTTTGGCGATACCCGGGGGGTTTTCTTTGAAAGTTTCAACGTCAGCAGCTTTCGCCAGGCGACCGGGCTTGATGTGACCTTTGTCCAGGACAACCATTCCCGCTCGCAACAGGGTGTCCTGCGCGGCCTGCATTATCAGATCCGTCAACCCCAGGGTAAACTCGTGCGGGTGGTGCGCGGGGCTGTGTTCGACGTGGCGGTGGACATCCGTCAATCCTCGCCGGCCTTCGGCCAATGGCACGGTATTGAACTCACCGAGGACAACTACCGCCAGCTCTGGATCCCGCCGGGCTTTGCGCATGGCTTCGCGGTGCTTACCGACCGCGCGGATGTCCTTTACAAAACCAGTGCCTATTATGCGCCGGAATACGAGCGCTGCATCCTCTGGAACGATTCAGCCATTGACATTCAGTGGCCGTTGGCAGGCGACCCCCTCCTTTCAGAAAAAGACAAAACGGGTTTGCCGCTGCACCAGGCCGAAGTGTTTGCATGAGGCTATTGGTCACAGGGGCGACGGGTCAGGTGGGTTGGGAACTTTCCCGGAATCTCATGCCACTGGGGGAAGTTATTGCGGTTGGTCGCACCCGGTGCGACCTCTCGCGGCCGGAAACCGTGCCAGCGCTCATCAGCGAAACCCGCCCGGATGTGATCGTCAATGCTGCCGCTTACACGGCAGTGGATAATGCCGAACGGGAGGTAGCGCTGGCGATGACGGTCAATGCGAATGCTGTCGGCGTTCTGGCCCAAGAAGCCCGCAAGGTAAACGCGCTCCTGATTCACTACTCCACCGATTATGTGTTCGATGGCGCCAAGTCCGGTTCCTACACCGAAAACGACACCCCCAATCCCATCAACGCCTATGGCCGCAGCAAGCTGGCCGGGGAATCGGCTATCCGGCAAGTCGGGTGTGACCACCTGATCCTGCGCACGAGCTGGGTCTATGCCGCTCGCGGCCACAACTTCGTCAAGACCATCCTGCATCTGGCAGCGGAGCGGGAGGAACTCAAAATCGTCGCCGACCAGTTCGGCGCACCGACCTCCGCCCGGCTGATTGCCGACGCCACGGCGGCAATCCTGGCGCGGCTTTCCGGCAGGCAATCCTGGCACGTCAACGGCGGCACTTACCATCTGAGCGCA
>JBOIDW010000106.1:0-13176 GCA_050740655.1 Gammaproteobacteria bacterium
GATATTGCCGACAAACTGAATCAGTTAACCGATACGAGCGGAACCACGACAGGCTGGATCTACACGCACGCCGCGACTGACGAGGAGGAACGCTACGATGTCAACGGTCGACTGGTTGCGACCACCGACCGGGCTGGGCTCTCCCAGACGTTGAGTTATGATGGAACCGGCCGATTGATTTCGGTTGCCGATCCCTTCGGCCATACCTTGAGCTTCACCTACGACGCCGCGAATCGGATCGCCACCATGACCAATCCGGCCGGTGGCGTGTATACCTACGGCTATAGCAGCCTCAACAACGTCAGCACTGTGACCTACCCCGACGGCAAGGTGCGGACCTACGTCTACAACGAATCCGCCAACATCCCCTCGGGCTACAGCTTTCCCTATGCCCTGACCGGCATTATCGACGAGAACGGCAACCGTTTCGCCACTTACAAATACGACTTTTTTGGCCGGGCGATCTCCACCGAGCACGCGGGCGTTGCAGACAAAGTCACGCTCAGCTATCCGACGAGCACCAGCACCATCGTCACCGATGCGCTAGGCACGGCCCGGACCTACACCTTCCAGACCATTCTCGGCGTAGTCAAGAACACCGGGATCTCCCAGCCCTGCACCAATTGCGGCGGCGGGGCATCCGCCATGACCTACGATGTCAACGGCAACGTCGCGAGCCGCACCGACTTCAACGGCAACCGCACCAACTACACGTACGACTTAGCCCGGAACTTGGAAACGCAGCGGGTGGAAGCCTTGACGAGCACTGGCGGCACGACCGCGCAGACCCGTACGACCACCACCCAATGGCATCCGCTCTACCGGCTCCCCACCCAGATCACCGAACCGGGCCGGGTGACTAACTTTACCTATGATGCTTCCGGCAACCTGCTGCAGAAGACCGTCACCGCCGGTACGAAGACCCGCACCTGGACCTATATCTACAATAGTCTCGGTCAGGTGCTGACGGTCAACGGTCCGCGTACCGATGTCGCCGACACCACGACTTATACTTACGACACGCAAGGTAATGTCGCGACCATCACCAATGCCTTGGGTCACGTCACTCACATCACCCAATACGATCCCCACGGACATCCATTGACCATCCAGGACCCCAATGGCTTGGTCACGACACTCGCCTATGACGCCCGCGGCCGCTTGATCTCCCGTGCGCGGGGCACGGAGACCACCAGTTACGAATACGATGGCGCCGGTCAGTTGAAGAAAGTGACTTCACCCGATAATAGTTATTTGAGTTACACCTACGATACAGCGCACCGCTTGATCGACATCCAGGATAATCTCGGCAACGCGATCCACTACAGCTTGGACTTGATGGGCAACCGCACCCAGGAAGACCTGCGCGATCCGCAAGGGACGCTCAAACAAACCCACCGCCGCGTCTACAACGGCCTCAACCGTTTGATCAAGGCCATCGGCGCCACGGGTCAGACCACTCAGTACGGCTATGACAATAACGGCAACCTCACCACCCTGACCGATCCGCTGAACCAGGTGACGGCGAGCACCTACGACAAACTGAACCGCCTCGTCGATGTCCGCGATCCGCTACTCGGTCACACCGAGACCCGGTACGATCCGCTGGATCGGGTGACCCGCATCCTCGATCCGCTGGGCTCGGCGACCGATTACACGATCGACGGCTTGGGCGATACCGAAGCGACCGACAGTCCCGACACCGGGATCACCCAGAGGAGCTTCGACGCAGCCGGCAACGTCCTCTCCGAGACCGACGCGCGCGGCAACACCACGACCCATCAATACGATGCCCTGAATCGCCTCACCCAGACCACCTTCGACGACGGCAGCCCGATCACCTATACCTACGACACCGGCGCCGACAACCGCGGCCGGTTGATGGATCTCACCGATCCGAACGGCAGCACCTCTTGGAGCTATGACAACCAAGGGCGGGTGACCCAACGCCGCCAGCGACTCGATGGCATCGATCTCACCCTCCACTACAGTTACGACGCCCGGGGCCGCCTGATCCAAATCACCTACCCCTCGGGTAAAATACTCTCCCTCGGCTATGATGCCGCCGGGCGAGCCACCAACCTCCAAGCCGACGGGCAGACGATCGTGAACCCAATCACCCACCACCCCTTCGGCCCGCCCACGGGCTGGACCTGGGGCAACGGCACGCCCCACGCCCGCAGCCTCGATCTCGACGGGCGGATCTCCGCTTATCCCCTGGGCGATACCGTCCACAGCGTCAGCTACGATCTGGCCTCCCGCATCACCGGCATCGCCGACAGCGAGTCCCAGTCTTACGGTTACGATGCCCTGGACCGCCTGACGAGCGTCACCGCGACCGCAGGCGGAATCACCCTTTACGCCACGTATGACTGCGCAAGCAAGTGTCCAAGTGTCTCCCCAATACCGCACACGGGTGACCCTAAGGGCAGCCAAGATAGGGATGCTTGGATTCTAAATTGCAAGATTGCCTGCGTGAAGTCGTTTGGTGGATTTCTCCGCAAGTACGGGGCTCCCACACCGCCCATAGATGGGCTTATCAGGTAGGCGCCGTGCGATTCTTATTGCAGCTTCTCTCTGGTGCGGTGGTCGCGCTGGCTTTGGGATTCTTCGCTCTGTTGGTATTACCTGATCTCCCGAAGACGCTTAATGCGGCGTTCAGTGATCCAGCTCACGCATTGCTTCCTGGTGGCTCCGGATATCTTCTCGTGCAACTGTTATTCGCGGCGATCGCCGCGGCTCTTGCGCTCGGATGCCTGTCACGAACGCACAACAAGCTGTTGTTCACGATAGCCGCGATCACTAGGTGTTCTGGCGATGCTACTGGCGGTCTTCGATTTTTTTTGGTTCTCAATCGTGGTCATCCTTCAGAGTGCCGGTTTTCTCTGGTTTAAACTCAGGCAGCAATCAACGGCAAATCCTGAATAGAAGATGAGACGCCACCCGCCGTGCATCAAAGAAAGAAGGAGCAAGGGTCACGCCTTGTAATATGATGATCTATGCGATAAGTCGGGCAGTGTGGGCATTGCCCACCGCCTGCTGACCTGCCCGATGCCGATTTGAGGGCGATGCCAACCATACTCACTGCGCACTTCGATGAAGCAATGTTCGCAGCGCTACTCAGCCCGCGGCCGGTTAACCTCACGCGCGGTCGGCAGCGAGAGTACCGCAGGTCCTGTACCGGCTGGGGCCCTACGATCACGAGACGATATACTTCGACCACTGGCGCGCCCCGGTGCGTAAGAGCTGGTATTACATCCCCGAGTCGCGGAGCGGATGGATCACCGAGATCGTATTCGATGCCGGGGGGCACGTTCAGTCCTTGGAGCGTACCCGGCCGTACCCCTGAGCCCGCTGCTTCGCCTCATTCCACAGCGCGTCCATCTCCGCCAGGGTGGCGTCCTTGGGCCTGCGGTCCTGCGCTGCCAAGCGGTCTTCGATATAGCGAAAACGTCGCTCGAATTTCGCATTGCAACCGCGTAAGGCCGCTTCCGGATCGACGCCCAGGAATCGCGCCAGGTTCACGCAACTGAATAACAGGTCGCCCAGTTCCTCCTGCACCGCAGCGGGATCCTCGCCCTGCATGGCCTCGCGCAGCTCGGCCAGTTCGTCCTCGATGGCGGCGAAGATCGGTTCCGCAGCCGGCCAATCGAACCCCTCGGCCGCGGCCCGGCGCTGGAGCTTGGCGGCCCGGCTCAAGGCCGGTAAGGCGCGCGCCACGCCGTCCAGGGCACTCAAGGGACCGCCACTCGCGCCCCGGCGTTCCGCCGCCTTGTGCGCCTCCCAGCGCTCGGTGTGCGCGGCACCATTCGTAAGCCGCTCCCCACCGAAGACATGCGGATGACGCCGGACCAGCTTGTCCGTGATGGCCTGCACGACATCGGCGAAATCGAAGTATCCGCATTCGCGCCCGAGCTGGGAATAGAACACCACTTGAAACAGGAGATCGCCCAGCTCCCCCGGTAGCGCCTGCCAATCCGCAAGCGCGATCGCCTCGGCCACCTCATAGGCCTCCTCGATAGTGTGGGGCACGATCGACCGGAAATCCTGGGCCCGGTCCCAAGGGCAACCCTGTACGGGGTCGCGCAATTGCGCCATCAGCGCAAGCAATGTCTGGATGGAGGGATCGCCGTGCTTCACTTGATTTTACGCGGTCTTTCGCATACAAAGGCCGGGATCTTACGCTCGATTATCGCGTTTAGCGCCGGGACGGCAGCGGCCGTTCCCTGCATTGAATCCCCTCGCCCTGCGGGGCGGGGATAGGGCGAGGGTGTAAGAGTGTGGAGTCATCCCAGCCGTCTTATTCGATAGCAGCGACGTAGTCATCTAGGTACAGGAATCCAACAGGGCCAGCACGCCAGCACCTCGGAAAATGTCACCTTTGATCCTCAGACTTGATGTTAACGGCTCCCCGGTACGTTGGATACCGTGGCAGGACGCCGTGTGCCTGTACAGCAAGGAGATGGTGGCCTGGACCGCGGGCGAGCGCGTGTTTACCTTCTGGGGCGGCGTGTCGCGGCGTACCGGCGAGCGCTCGTCGGTACGCGTCAACTCCATCATCGCGGTCAAGCGTTACCGGGGGCGGGGCTATAACCGCCAAGGCGTGCCGCCGCTCAATAACCGTGAGCTGTTCTTCCGCGACGGCAATCTGTGCATGTACTGCGGCGATCAGTTCCCGGACCGGCAACTGACGCGCGACCACGTGATCCCGATGTCGCGCGGCGGTGAGGACCGTTGGTCGAACGTCGTTGCCGCGTGCAAACACTGCAACACGCGCAAAGGCAATCGCACGCCCGAGGAGGTGCGCTTGTCGCTGCTCGCCGTGCCCTACGTGCCCAACTGGGCCGAGTATCTGGCGCTGTCCAACCGCCGCATCCTGGCCGATCAGATGGAGTTCCTGAAGGGCCAGTTCAACACTCGCGGGCGTCTCATCGGCTTTCGCCAATAGCCCGCGCCGCACGCGCGGGCTCGCGGCGATCCGCATTGTCCCCGTTCTTCCCATAGGTGCATACCCCCCTTTCGGATCTCGCATGAGCCGCGCATTCGTGAAGGAGCCGGACGGCGATGAGGCCGGCGATGACCTCCCTGAGCGCGCCGCGAGCCCGCACCCCAATTACATCACGCCCGAGGGGCTCAGCGGCTTGCAGGCGCGGATCGAGGCCCTGGAGGGCGAACGCCAGACCATAGGCGAGGACAACGAGGACCTCGAGACACAGGGCCGCCGCCGGCAGCTTACGAGGGACTTGAGATTTCTGTATCAGCGGCGCGAGCAAGCGCTCGTGGTTGATCCGGCCTTGCAGCAAAGGGACGTGATCCGCTTCGGCGCTTCGGTCATGCTGGCGGATGCGGACGGCGCGACCCACGCATTCACGATCGTCGGCGAGGATGAGACCTGTGCACCGCGGCGGCGGATCAGTTGGGTCTCGCCCCTGGCCCAGGCGCTGCTCGGTAGGACTACCGGCGATACAGTGCTGTGGGAACGGCCGGCCGGCTGCCTGGAGCTCCAGGTGCTCGCGTTCAATTATTCTGAAGTGCTGCGATGAGCCCGCGCGTCAGCCGCCGCATGGCGCAGGTGCAAGCCCCGGTCATCCCCGTGGTCGCGGGGCTCGTGCAACGCCATCCGGGGACTCTCTCGCTAGGCCAGGGCGTGGCCTACTATGGCCCGCCGCCGGCCGCACTGCGGCGCGCCGAGGCCTTCCTCGCGGCGGGCGGCGAGCACCGTTACGGTCCGGTGCAAGGACACGCGGAGCTCATCGCGGCCATCGCCCACAAGCTCAGCATCGAGAACGGGATCGACTGCGCGCAGGGGCGGCGCATCGTGGTCACCGCCGGGGCCAATATGGGCTTTCTCAACGCCCTGTGGGCGATCACCGATCCGGGTGACGAGGTCATCCTGCCCAGCCCCTATTACTTCAATCAAGAGATGGCGGCGCGCATGCTGAGCTGCCGTCCCGTCCCGGTGCCTGGCGACGCGCAATGCCTACCCACGATCGAGGGGCTGGCGCGGGCCATCACCGCCCGGTCGCGGGCCATCGTCACGGTCTCGCCCAACAACCCCAGCGGGGCGGTCTATCCCGAGCCCCTGTTGCGCGCCATCAATACGCTGTGTCGCGACCACGGCCTCTACCACATCACGGACGAGGCCTATGAATATTTCACCTTCGGAGACACGCGGCATTTCTCGCCGGCTGCCCTGCACGGATCGGAGGCACATACGATCTCGCTGTTTTCCCTATCCAAGGCCTATGGCTTCGCCGGCTGGCGCATCGGTTATATGGTGCTGCCGGAGCACCTGTACGAGGCCGTGCTCAAGGCCCAAGACACCAACCTCATCTGCGCGACGGGGATCGCCCAGTACGCGGCGCTCGGCGCCCTGGAGTCCGGCCGCCGCTACTGCGAGTCGCGGTTGCCGGCGATGCAGGCGGCGCGCGACGCGATCCTTGTCCGCTTAGGGGAGATCGGCGAGCTATGCTCGGTAGGCGCCGGCCAAGGGGCGCTGTATCTGCTAGTCAAGGTCCACACCGGCATGCACGCCATGCACCTGGTCGAGCGCTTGATTGAACGGCATCGCGTGGCGGTCATACCCGGCCATGCCTTCGGGATAGAGTCCGGTTGCTACGTGCGGGTATCGTATGGCAGCGCGGGCCCCGATCTCGCCGACGAGGGCGCACGACGCCTGGTCGAGGGTCTGAAAGACCTGCTCGGAAATAACCAACGATAGGGAGTGAGTCTCGCTTGGGCAGGGTGCGCCGAGCCTGCACCTATCCGAAAGCCCGCCGGCCTCAACCCCGCGCGGTGGCTGCGAGCCGTCGGCCACCTGAAATACATTCAGTAGCGCAGGCTGCGCGCGGTGCACGCTGGCCGCGCGGCGGGTTTTCTTATCGGGGAAAACCGGTATCATGCGCCGCGAGCCTCTCCCCCCATTCCGGCATGCCGCCCCACCCCAACAGTCCCCACCTGCGATGAGCCACTTTTGGTTCTGGCCAGCCGTGGTGATGGGCGCGATAGAGGGCCTGACGGAGTTCCTGCCGATCTCCAGCACAGGGCATCTCATCATCACCGGCGACCTCATCGACTTGCGCGGCGAGAAGGCCAAGACCTTCCAGATCTTTATCCAGTTAGGGGCCATTCTTGCCGTCTGCTGGTACTACCGGGACAGGCTCCTCGGCGTGGTGGCCGGCCTGCCCGGCGACGAAGTGGCGCGGCGGTTTACCGTCAATCTTGCGGTCGCCTTTTTCCCGGCGGCGGCGCTGGGATTCCTGAGCTATGGGTACATCCGCGATCACCTGTTCAGCCCGGGCAGCGTGGCGCTCGCGTCGATCATCGGCGGTTTCGTGATCCTCATCGTGGAACGCTGGAAGGGCGAGGCGCATATACACTCGGTCGATGAGCTGCGCTGGCAGGATGCCTTGAAGGTCGGGATTGCGCAGCTCGCCGCCCTGATCCCGGGAACCTCGCGGTCCGGCGCCACCATCATCGGCGGCCTGGTCTTCGGTCTGTCCCGGCCGGCGGCCACCGAGCTGTCATTCTTTCTCGCCATCCCGACCATCTTCGCCGCGGTCCTCTACGACCTCTGGCAGAGCTGGCCGCTGTTGGCGGTCGAGGATCTCAAGATGTTCGCGGTGGGTTTCGCGGTTTCGTTTTTCACCGCCTGGCTTGCGGTAAGCGCCTTATTGCGTTTCGTGCGCACGCACAGCTTTCGTCCCTTCGCCTATTACCGCATCGTCTTCGGCGGCTTGGCACTGGCCTATTTCTGGAGTTGACCGCATGGCGGATTACGCAGGCTTGGTTGCAACCCTGGAGCGTTGCGCCGAGCGCGCACGCCAGGGACCGCTCGCGCTGGGCGAGGTGCTGGATTCCATCGAGGAGGCGGCCTAGTTCCCGGGGCATGAGTCATCATAACGCAAGAGGCTACCCCTAGGAGGAGCCCGCCCGATGCCGCAGGTACCCGATCAACAGCGGCAGCAACGACAGGGCGACGATGCCAAGAATCACCCAAGTCAGATTGTCTTTGACGACAGGCAGATTGCCAAACCAATAACCGGCGAGCACAAGCGAAACGACCCACAGGCTGCCACCGATGATATTGAAAGCAAGAAAGCGCGGGTAGGTCATGCGTGCCACGCCGGCGACGAAAGGGGCGAAAGTACGAATAAGGGGCATAAAACGAGCGATAACAATGGTCTTGCCGCCGTGCCGCTCATAAAAAGCATGGGTTTTATCGAATGCGCTTTTATTGAAGAAACGCGAATCCTCCCAACTGAACACTTTGGCGCCAAAATAATTGCCGACGGTGTAATTCACCGTGTCGCCCAGCACCGCGGCGATGAACAGTAACAACATCAGCAACCCAAGATCGAGTCCGCCTGTTGCCGCCAGTGTCCCGGCCACAAACAACAGGGAATCGCCGGGCAGAAACGGCGTCACGATCAAGCCCGTCTCGCAGAAGACGATGGCGAATAGCATCGGGTAAACCCAGACGCCATACTGCTGCAACAACAGCGCCAGATGGCGGTCGAGGTGCAGCAGCATATCCCAGAAATAAAGCAGAATTTCCATTCGAGTTTCTATTCTATCTGTCGTGCAAAAAATGCCCCCTTATATCTTACCTGATGGCGTTTGACGGGCAGCTATGATTGGTGCTACTCCAACACGAAACCGTCTTATGTCGCGTATTTTGCCACTGCCAGACCTGCTCATCGGCAAGATCGCCGCCGGTGAAGTGGTCGAGTGTCCCGCCTCGGTGCTGAAAGAGTTGCTGGAAAATAGCATCGACGCCGGCGCGTGAAATCAGCGTGCAGGTCTTGGCGGGCGGCGTGCGTTTCTTGCGCGTCGCCGACTATGGCGGTGGTATTGCCGCTGCTGATCGGCATCCCCTTCAACAACCAGTTGGGTGATTTATTTCGCTTTTATCTTTCTCGCCATCGCCTTCCTAGGGGAGCAGGCGATCGGTTTTCTGCGCTAGCGACGACACCGAGTCCGGTGTGGCGCACCGGCGTCACCGGCAGACGAGCGACAACCCCGCGCGCGCCCTGTCCGGGGGCTAACCAATAATGCTGAACTTCGGCTCCGCATCCTGCGATACCCGGCAGTACGCGGTACCCTCAAAGACGGAGGGGCCGGGCTCGTTGCGAGCCCGGCCGCGCCGCTCAACGGGGGGCATGAGCCCCGGACTAAGCCATCCCTGGTTGAAACGGTCTACGGCACGCTGTTCGTGAATTCGCAGGTTGACGCGGTGTCGATGCCGGTCCCTCCGTCACAGAGGTCCGTGCCGGTCCCGCCGCTCATGGCATCGTTGCCGGATTCCCCGAATAATCGGTCCTTGCCCTTGCCGCCCCTGAGCTTATCGTTGCCCTTGCCGCCCCTGAGCGTATCGCTGCCTTTACCGCCCGTGAGCTTATCGTTGCCTTTGCCGCCACAGATGACATCATTGCCCCCCAGGCCGCTGACAATGTCGTTACCCCCAAAGGCCTGGATGATATCGCGCCCTTGCGTGCCGGCGATCGACTCACTACTGTTGCTGCCGACGATGTTGGCGGTCGCCCGGCCGCATAGGACCGGGACACCACAGTTGCTGAACTTGAATGAGGCGATCCGTGTTGGCCTCGCGCCCGTTCCACCGGCGCCCGCGACATGGTTCGTATACCAGAAGGTGCAGTCGTCCGTCGGATCGACACTGAGCGCGCTATAATCGCCCCAGCGCTGCGGTTCAACGCTTGCATTTGCATTTCCTTGGGCATTGACGCCGGCGAGTATCGTCTGCTCGCCCGCCGGAAGCTGCCCGAGCAGATCGAAGACATGCCTGCCGGTATAGCGTATGCCCGCGAACACCGGGCTTACGGCGTCGGAATTAGTTACGCTGTAACCGATCGCGATGTTGCCGCTCTTGTCCATCGCCGCGCTGCCCATCCAGCGGTGCAGCAACTGGCTCTCGGTCGCCCCGGCCGGCTGCGGTGCATAGGTGCCCTGCTGGTGGATAAACCAGTTGCCGGTGGTCTTGCGCAGCTCATACCAGCGGATCCCGGCGACCTCCAGAGCGGTGGCGGCGATGCTGCCGCCCACGTCGATCGTCTGGTTGAAGACCATCGACCAATGGGCATGGAAGCGGCGGAACTTGAGCTGCATCATGGGCCGGTTGGACAGGGCATCCAGTGTGTCCACCTGGCCGGGCTGCGGTATGCAGTCTCGAACCCCCTGCCCGTTCCGGTTACACACCATGATCTGAAAGGCAGCCGGCGCGAGCGTATTGACCAAGGTGAAGGTCAAGCTGGTCGGCGCGGCGAATACCGGGGTTGCCGTGTAGACCTCAATGCGGTCGGTCGGGTTCGCCAGGTCTTGGAGGTCATCGACGGTGCGCACAAAGATCCCCGGCGTGCCAACGGGTGGGGCCGGGCCATCGAGGTCCGCCGGGAGGATTCGGGTATCCCGCACGCCGGGTGCACCCGCGAGGACCGGCAGGGTTTGCTTTACGAAACCCGCCGCGGCACCGGCCAGCATGTTCGTGCGGTCGAAGGCATACACACCGAGGTTCGGGAACTCATAGCTCGACATGTAATAGGCGTTCGGCCACACGCCGAATTTCGGGTAGTCGGGAAAGACCCCGACATCGAACTCATAAGTAAACCACGTCCCTGCCACCGGGTCCGGCGTCTGCGAGATGGCGATGCACATGTGGTTCGGAAACGCAAACTGGCTCAACAACCAGCGGTCGGCCAGGTGGTCGTAGACGACGATCGGATCGCCTGTGTTGCTGCGACAATTCGTGCCAACGGGAAACAGCAGACCGAAATCAGCGGGCCCCAAAAGCGAGACGCCGGCCTTATTGAAGATCTGAAAGTCAGTCACGTTGACCATCTGTATGTAATGGTTGGGCCCTACGTCGCCGACCGTGTCCGGCGGGTTCACGTTCGGGCTCATCCCGGGCACGTTGACCAGCGGACTGCCCAATGCCCGGGGCACCGCAGGGCCCGGGGCTTTTTTTGAGTCGGCCCCGGGTTTGTCTTCGAGCTGAATACTCGGGTCATCGATCGGTTGACTCGGGGTTATGGGTCCGCTCGGCAAGGGCTCGCCCTCCGGTACCGTGACGCCACCGGCATCCGGGCTGGGTGCTAATTGTTCCTCGGGAACCGTCACACTCCTCGGCGTGACCGGTTCACCTAAGCCTGCCTCGCCGGCAACAGCGAACGGCATCCAGCAGCACAGCGCGCAGAGCGAGCCGCGCAAGGCCGCGCGGGCACGGGCTCGAAAGCGAGTAACGCGCGGATCGATTAGTTTCGTTTCGTACATGGGATAATCCTCATATAACTCGTCGAACTTCATGGGATACAACCTGTGCAGACTTGCATCTCGTTCGAAGACAGGAACAACAAACGCCTTTTCCCGGGGAAGGACGCTAGTCCTCGGATCGAGCACTGTCTCACGCGAACCGGGTACAGTTAAGCTGCCCTACTAGGCGCGGCTCCGACCCACCGCCCCCAGCCATCGCTCCCCATTCCAAACGGGGGTCTTGACGGTTGGAGTTTAGGGAGGTACGGAACCTCTAGACGACTATTCAAGCATGGGTGCCCGGGTGTCTCATAAATAGGCGCAAGCCCGCATTGGCGGATGTTACGTGCCTGAAGGCCCGACATCTGTGACTTATTCACATTTGTGTCGTGTCAGGAGAAATGCTGGTATTACAGCGTGCTTTGCGTCCGTACCCCTCCCCACGATTGCCGATGGGCTGGACATACTCCCATCTTCCGAGCGGTCGGCGCGGGACGCCCCAGGTAATGGCTGGGGCAAAGTGGTCTGTGCTCACATAAATCGAAATTCAAAGCTCACGGCGGGCGTGCTCGGCCCGGCCAACTCGAGCACCAGATGGACCGGTACACCGGGTTGCATCAGACTATCCAGTGGCTCGCCTTCCTCTAGATATTCATCGGGTCGGAATCGGCGCGCCGCCAGTAGAACGCCATTGGTATCGTAAAGGCCGAGCTGTACTACCGGATAGGGCTGCGCAAAGCCCGCCTCGTTAACGACGATGGCGTTGACGAGCAGCGCCTTGTCCAAACGCGGGTGCGCGCGCACATCCCGCGATACCAGGCGCACCGCCTCCGGGTCGCGCGGTATGGGCACGCTGCACGGTGCCCACGCACAGAATTGCTCCAGGCCATCGCGCAACAGCGGCTGGCGCACCAGGATCTGCTGGCCGCGAAACCATGCGAGCTGCGCGGCCAAGGTTCCCAGCAGGAGCAAGCTGGCCAGCCCCCACAGCCAGCCCGCGGCGCGCCGGTCCGAGGGGCGTCGCAGGGGCGTGAGGTCATCCAGGGCATCGATGGGAAAACGTGGACCGAGTGCGGGATCGGTCCCCGGTACGGCGTCCGCGGCCGGACGTTCTGGAGCAGGGGCGGGTGCCATGGCCGCCACGGCGGGCCCTTCCACGACCGTGTCGCCGACCTGCACCGCGGCTTCCTCACGCTCTTCATGGAGACCGACGCGGGCATCGAAGACCTTAAGACATAGACCGCAGCGCGCCAATCCGCGGGCGCGATCCAGGGTCTCGGGAGCGACGCGAAATACGCTGTCGCAATGCGGACAGTGAGCAAGCATCTGCAAAGGCTAGGTTGTTACGGAGATTGGCGAACGCAACGTACGCCGCTCGGTTAACGGTATGCGCCGAAACATCCATGATAAATCACGGTGGCTAGGCCGCACTACAACGCGGGACCCCCACGCTGGCCCTGGTAACCCATCGATTGCGAACGGCGCGGAGAGCGTGTGAACGGCGTATTGGGAGGCAGGCCCGTGGGCGCCGACGACCGGTGCGGGGCGACCCCTTCCACGCAGGACCTCTTGCCGATGCGCCGTCCGAAGCATCGGAAGCGATTGCTATCGGAAGAGGAGAGGTACTTCGCCCGCTAGACCACTTAATTCTTAGGGAACCGTCGCCTCGCTCCCGGCCGCCCGAATCTTGTCCGGCGACAGCCTGCCGCTGGAATAGGTCCACCACAGCCCCAGCCCGGCCAGGACCCAGATGAGCTCGCGCGCCCGGCGCACGAAGGACAAGGCCAGCCCGACCCCCGGATTACCGGTGATCGCCGCACAGGCCAGGGTCAGGGTGCCTTCCTGAGCACCCAGGCTGCCGGGAATGAAAGGGGTCCCGGCACGCACCAACTGCGCCAGAGACTCGATGAT
>JBOIDW010000107.1:0-1687 GCA_050740655.1 Gammaproteobacteria bacterium
CGTATCGTCGTGCACATGCCCGCATTAGCGCCAGGCACCTTTGTGCTCCGTTACCGTGTGTTAGCCGCCGATGGCCATATTACCGAGGGCGTCCTGCGTTTCCATCTCAAGCCGGGATCCCGATGACTCAGCTCGCCGGTTTCTTGGACGTCCTGCTCCGGGGAATCAGCCTCATCGGTTTCGCCGTCGCCGCCGGGGGGATGGCATACATCCATTGGGCGTTGCGGCCCTTTAAGGCCCTCTCGCCGCTCAAGGCCCGTGTGCTAAGCCGATCGCTACAGTTTGTCATTGGCGGGAGCTTGGTGCTGGCGCTGTCGCGGTCCCTGTTGTTGTTCGTGTTGCATCCGTGGGCTTTGGCGGATGCCACCGGACACTGGCCGGTCGCCGCATTTTTAAATACGGATTATGCCCGTACCGTTCTCAGCAGCGTAATCTTGGCGCTTGGGTTGGCTGGCGCCGCCGCCCGTCTTCTAACCCAGCCGAGCAAGCGCGCGCTGTGGGCGGTTGCGGGGGCGATATCGATCGCGCTGCTGATCGATTCCGCCTGGCTCGCGCACGGCGTCAGCCGCTTGCAGGGACGAGCGCAACTCATGGCGGGCACTGTATTGCACCAGACCGGGGCGCTCATCTGGGTCGGCGGTATCGTGCATTTACTGGTCTTCTGGAGCATATGGAATCCGCATGCCGAGGAGCGGGCCTTAGCTCCGGCCGTCTTTAGCCGTTTTTCGATGCTCGCCATCGTCAGCATGGTCTTGGTACTCGGCCCGGGTCTTTTTATCGCCTGGCGATATATCGGAGATTGGGGTGGTTTAACCGGGACTGGTTACGGGGTGATGGTGTTGACCAAGGCCACGCTTCTCGCTACCGGTTTGCTATTGGGTGCGATGAATTTCTTTCTCGTGCGCGGATGGGCCAGGCAGCTCGATGCCGTGGCGACGCCGCTGCGCGTGCGCGCCTTTGTGGAGGCCGAGGCGGGTCTCGGCGTTACCCTATTGCTGGCCGCCGCTTCCCTGACCTCCCTCCCGCCCGCGATCGACATCCTCGCCGATCGGGCCGCCCCGGAGGAGGTAATCGAACGTTTCGTCCCCAAGATGCCGCGCCTGAGCTCGCCGCCGGTATCGGATCTGCTTGCCGTGGCCGCGCCGATCGATGACACGCTCGCGGCCCGGCAACCCGAGGAGTATGCATGGTCGGAGTTCAATCACAACATCTCGGGCCTGTTCGTGTTCGCGATGGGTCTTTTAGCCCTGCTGGAGCGCACCGGTAAGGCCCCTTGGGCGCGGCATTGGCCGTTGCTGTTTCTGGGGCTCGCGGTTTTCATGTTCTTGCGTAACGATCCGCGCGCCTGGCCTTTGGGACCGGCGGGTTTCTGGGAGAGCATGCTGCTTCCCGATGTCCTTCAGCACCGCATCGCGGTGCTCGTCGTGGTTGGCTTGGCGGTTTTCGAATGGATGGTGCGCACCGGGCGCTTACAGTCGCGCTGGCGGTTCGTGTTTCCGCTGCTGTGTGCGTTCGGCGGAACGATCCTGCTGACCCATTCCCATGCGATGTTCAACCTCAAATCCGAATTCCTCACCGAGGTGACGCACGCCCCGCTCGGGCTCTTTGCCGTATTCTCGGGGTGGGGACGCTGGTTGGAACTCAGGCTGCCGCGCGAGGATCAGCGCCTTCCCGGCTGGATTTGGTC
>JBOIDW010000108.1:0-2015 GCA_050740655.1 Gammaproteobacteria bacterium
ACCGCATGGTCGCCCCGATCCAGGATCTCGCCGCTGGAACCCGGGCCATCGCCGAGGGCGATTACGGGCGGGAGCTACACGCCTCGAGCCAGGACGAATTGGGGTTTCTGGTCGAATCGTTCAACGAGATGACCCGCAAGATCGCACTGGCGCGCGATGAGGCCAAGCGCAGCCAGGATCAGGTGGAGGCGCAGCGCTCTTATTTGGAGGCCGTCTTGGGGCGCCTGTCCTCGGGCGTGTTGACCCTGGATCCCAATCTGAGCCTGCGCACCGCGAATGCAGCCGCGAGTAAGATCCTCGGCGTCGAGCTGGTGCCGCTCCTTGGCCAAAGCGTGGGCAGAATTTGTGCCGCCTTCCCCTATTTGCAGCCCTTCGGCGACGCGCTGCGCAATGCCCCCGATGCGCCGCATTCGGACTGGCGCGAGCAGGTGCAGTTGTTCGGCACCAGTGGGCGGCAGGTGCTGATGTGCCGCGGTACGACCTTAGCGGGCGCCAGCGCGCGAGTACGGGGACACGTCATCGTATTTGACGACATTACCGCCCTGCTGCAGGGACAACGGGACGCAGCCTGGGGCGAAGTCGCGCGCCGTCTGGCGCACGAGATTAAAAACCCTTTGACGCCGATCCAGTTGTCCGCGGAACGCCTGCGGCAAAAATATCTCGGCACACTAGCGCCGAAAGAAGCTGAGGTGCTCGATCGGCTCACCCATACGATCGTGCAGCAGGTCGAAACCATGAAGAATATGGTCAATACCTTCTCGGAGTATGCCCGCACGCCCCAGATGCAGCCGAAAGCGTGCCGTCTCAATGAATTAATTCAAGAGATACTGGATCTCTATCAGAGCGTCGATCGCGACGCCGTGTTCGCGGCCGATCTCGATCCGGAGCTGCCCGTGACCCACGCCGATCCAGGACGCCTGCGCCAGGTTTTGAACAATCTCATCAAGAACGCCTTGGAAGCGAATGACGGCCAGTCCGCCCCCCCCTTCATCACCATTAGCACGCGCAGTGTCGAGGACGCGAGCCACCGCTTCGTCGAACTACGCATCGCCGATCGCGGCCCGGGCGTCCCGAAGGAATTGCTGGGGAGCCTGTTCGAGCCCTACATGACCAATAAGCCCAAGGGTACGGGTCTGGGGTTGGCCATCGTAAAAAAAATCATCGAAGAGCACGGGGGTATCGTCTGGGTGGAGAACTTGCCGTCCGCAGGCGCCTGTGCGGTGATCCGCCTGCCCGTGACGGGCGCCGATTCCCTCGCCCGCGCAGCGCAAGCGCTATGAGCGCCCAGCATCTCTTGGTCGTCGATGACGAACCCGATATCCGCGCGCTCCTGGGCGAGATCCTGGAAGACGAGGGCTACGAGGTCTCGCTCGCCGATAACGCCGAACACGCCCGCGAGTCGCGCCGGGCCCGGCGGCCGGACCTCGTATTGCTCGACATCTGGATGCCGGACTGCGACGGCATCACGCTGCTCAAGGAATGGTCCGAGGGTGCCCCGCTCGACATTCCGGTGATCATGATGTCGGGACACGGGAGCGTCGAGACGGCGGTCGAAGCAACGCGCCTCGGGGCCTACGACTTCATCGAGAAACCGCTGTCGATAGCCAAGCTGTTGCTCACGATCAAACGCGCCTTGGAGGCCGCGGCGCTCACCCGTGAGAACATCAAGCTCAGAAGCCAGGCAACCCGGGAGCCCGTGGGCGGCAGCCCCGCATTCATCCGGCTGCGAGATCAAGTCAAGCGCATCGCCTCGCATCATACTGCGGTATTTATGCGCGGAGAGCCGGGAACGGGCAAGGAGGTATTCGCCCGCTATCTTCATGATCACAGCTCGCGCACGCAGGCGCCCTTCGTCAGCGTCGCCGTCGCCGGACTGGCGGTGGAAAATCCGGCCGCGGAACTCTTCGGCAGCGAGGAAGAGGGGAACGTGCACTTCGGTTCCCTGGAGAAAGCCAACGGGGGAACCCTGTTTCTCAAGGACATCGCCGACCTCGAGCTCGGTCTCCAGGCCCGGC
>JBOIDW010000109.1:0-1838 GCA_050740655.1 Gammaproteobacteria bacterium
AAACAGGCCCGCCCGCCGTCCTGATATGGGGGCCCTGGTTGTCAAGGGGCAGGCCGAGTCGGGTGGCGCGCGTGTCGGTGTCGACGCGTGGTCACTCTGATATGCGCGGGTTGGTTACCGCAGGACGGGGTGTTCGGCGGGAGCGTGCCGCGGGTCTAGAGATCGAGCGTGGCCCCCCTGGTAGGGGGTTGCTCATAGGGCGTGTCGCGGGTTGCTCCTCACGCTGCGATTCACCACCGGCCGGGGCCGGGAGCCGTTCGGGGGCCGGCGCTATTCGAGGGTGGCCAGGGACCAGCACCAGCCGGCGAGCTCGCGGGCGATGGCGGCGTTGGCCACGACGGGGTTCTTCTTGCGCTCGCGCAGGTTCGTCCAGCGGGTGGCCAGGCGCCGGTTGGCCGCCTGCGCGCGTGTCACGGCTGCGGCAGGGGCGCGTTCTTGGCGGCGACGCAGGTCCAGGCCGGGGCCGCGCCAGGGAGTGCGGTGGTGCCAGGCGGCTTCGACGAGCAGGCGTCGGGCATGGCCGTTGCCGGTCTTGGTCAGCCCGCCCTGCACGCGGCGGGCGCCGGAGGAGGACTCGGTCGGGACCAGCCCGAGGTAGGCACCGATCGAGCGGCCGGTCAGCCGGTTCCAGTCCCCGATCTCCACCGCGAGGGCGAACCCGGTCAACGTGGCGACCCCGCGCAGGCAGCCGAGCCGGTCGGTGACCGCGGTGAACTCGCTGTCCGCGGCCAGTCCTGCGATCGCCTTGTCGAGACGGTCGCGGCGGGCCACGGTCAACGTCATCGCCTCATAGGCGCTGTCGTAGGCGGCCTGCAACGCCGCCTGATCGAAGCGCTGCGAGCGCAGCCAGGCGTCGTGCTTGAGGGTCCACGCGTTCCCGGCCGAGTAGACGATTCCTTGACGCAGCAGCAGTTTCGAGCACCGGTGCCGGGCCGACATCAGATCGCCGCGGCAGTCCTCACGGGCCCGCACCAGGTCACGTGCAGCTTCCTGCGCCACGGTCGGGACGGCGACTTCGACGATCTCGCCCAGGTGCAGCAAGCGGGCGAGGTGCAGCGCGTCGCGGGCGTCGGTCTTGACCCGGTCCCCGACCGGGCGCTGCAACTTCGACGGCGCCGCGACCTGACACGCGATCCCCCGCGAGCGCAGGAACCGGGCCAACCCGAACCCGGTCGGCCCGGCCTCATAAGCCACCGCGACAGGCCCATCGAGCCCGCGTATCCAGCGCTCGATGTCCTCATGCGCCGGGGTCAACCGGGCCCGGCGCACCTCCCCGCTCACCCCGTCCAACGCCGCCGCCACCACCGAGCGGGCGTGCACGTCCAGACCAACACTCGTACGCTGCAAAGACATCCGGCGCCTCCCATGTCACCTGCGGCGACCCCGCAAGCGCCCATGCTGGCGCGACGAGGCCGACCCGCGTCCATGTGCCAGCGGAGGCGCCGGATGCTTCGCCCCAACCGGGGCCCGACGCGATCACACCGCCGGCATCATCCGATCGTGGCCGCCCCTCGCGTGACGGTCACGCTGTCAAGGCACGCACTCCCGCCTTGACCGCGCGACCGGCACGTGAACGATCACCGACCGGATGACGCCGAGCCCCGCGCAACCGCGCGGGCTTGCACCCTCATATCGTCTAGCTAGACGCATGGTCGCCGAGTGCACGCAGGGCGCACCGGCGCAGGCGAGACGACGTCCGCCGGGGTTCACGCGCACGTGGGTTGGGCGGGATGCGGAAGAACTCCGTCGCGTCGAGCGCGTTGTTGGACATCAGGATGAACAGGTGCTTGCGCCAGCGCGACAGCGGCGATGTCGGCTTGGTAGGCAGCAGCTTCTCC
>JBOIDW010000110.1:0-2386 GCA_050740655.1 Gammaproteobacteria bacterium
AATTTCCTCATCCAGAATCCGCCCGCGGGCGCCAACCAACTGCTGTTCATTGACGGCGGTCCGGCGTCTACCCCAACGCACAATTTCCCGATCATTCCCTACAAGGTCACCATTGTGGCCGGGCAGAACAATACCCTGGGTTTCACCCCCCATCTGCATTTCCAGAAAACCACGGGGATGGTGGATATCTCAAACAGCAGCGTTGAGCGAGTCGTAACCGATCCGGAGATTCCGGGCTTCGAGATGAGGATCCCCGCAGGCGCCACGATTATCGGCTGGGATGGACAACCCAACACCCAGGTCTCGACTCGGCGTGTGCCGATCGACCGGGTCCCGCTTCCCCCTCTGCCCGGCGGGCGTGTGGCCGTGAGTGCGTACATGGACTACTTCGGCAAGCCGGGTGGCGGCACGCCGTCTGAGCCGATTCCCATCACCTTCCCGAATGATCTGGGAGCGCCGCCTGGTACTCAGATTGAGCTGTGGTATTACGACGAAGCCCCGGACGGCTCGCGGCCCAATCAGATGGCACAGTACGGGACAGGGACGGTGTCCGCCGATGGCAGCCTGATCGTGCCGGACATTGACCCAGCGACGGGCAAGGCGTACGGGCAGCCTCGGTTCTGCTGCGGCTTCCGGATGCCGGCGTGGCTGCGGTCGTTGCTGGATTTCATCTACAGTCTGTTCGGCGGCCCGCCGGTGTCGCCGGGTGGGGTGACGGCGGGCGAGCCGGTCGATGCGGCGACAGGGATTTTTGTGCTGAGCAAGACGGACCTGGTGTTGCCGGGGCGGCTGCCGGTGACGCTTACACGGACGTATCGGACGCTGGGAACGAATCTGGGGCCATTTGGCGTGGGGACCAGCCATACCTACGATGTGATCCTGCGGCTAGACAGCGATTTGCGAACGTTGCAATTACCAAGTGGAGTACGGCTGGCGTTTCCCAAGCAGCCCGACGGCACGTTCCGCAATCTCACCGATCCGGCCTATCGAGGCGCGGTGCTCACGGCAGCGGGCAGCGGGCATACGTTGCGCTGGAAGGATGGCGCCGTATGGACCTTCAGCACGCTGACGGTGGAGCTGTCGGCCTTGACCTCGCAGGCGGATCGGAACGGGAATACGCTGACGTTCACGCGCACGGGCACGCTGGGCACGCTCACTACCATTACCGATGCGGGGGGGAGGCAGATTGCGTTGAGTTATGATGGGAGTAATCGCATCACCCAGATCACGGACCCGATCGGACGGACGGTGCGGTATGCCTATGACGGGTCGGGACGGCTGGCGGTCGTGACGGATGCCGAGACCGGGGAAACACGCTACACCTACGATACGGCGGGCCGCCTGCTGACGATCACGGACGCGCGCGGCATCCTGTTCCTGACCAACGAGTACGACAGCGCCGGCCGGGTCAGCAGGCAGACCCTGGCGGACGGCGGCATCTGGCAATTTGCCTACACGGTGAGCGCGGGCGTGATCACGCAGACGGTGGTGACGGACCCGGCGGGAAAAACGACGACGCATCGGTTCGACGGGCGGGGCTATCCGCTGGCGCAGACGGACGGGCTGGGGCAGGCGACTCTGTTCACGCGCGATTCGGCCACCAACCAGGTGAAAGCGACGACGGATGCGCTGGGCCGCAAGACCGCTACCGAGTATGATGCGGCCGGTAACGTGACGAAAATTACTGATTCCGATAACAAGGTCACGCAGTTTGAGTATGTCCAGCCGGATCCCACCAACCACCCAGGCCTGTTCAAGGTTAGCAAGATTACCGATGCCCTCAACCAGGTGACCGAGTTCACCTATGATGCGCAGGGCAATCTGCTCACGACCAAGGACCCGCTCAACCACATCACGACGATCGCCTATAATCAGTTCGGTCAGCCTACCTCAGTGCAGGGGCCAATCCTTACGGAACCGCCGACCACCTTTGCGTATGATGCCAACGGCAATCTGATCACCACGACCGATCCACTGGCCAATGTGACAACCCGGACCTATGACGCGGTGAGTCGCCTGATTGGCCTGACCGATCCGCGAGAGCTGACGACGCAATTCCAATACGATGCCCTCAATCGGGTGCAAGCGATCGCCGACGCGCGGCAGGGACTCACGCGCTTTGGCTACGATCCCAATGGGAATCTGCTGACGGTCGCCGACGCCAAGAATCAGCCGACGACCTACACGTACGAGAATATGGACCGGCTGAGTACCAGAAAAGATGCGCTGTTGCGGCAGGAGAGCTACCTCTACGATCCCGCCGGCAATCTCACCCAGTTCACGGATCGCAAGGCCCAGCCCACGACCTTTACCTACGATGCGCTGAATCGCCGGAGTCGCGCCGACTATGCGGACGGCTCCTTCACCACCTTTACTTACGATGCGG
>JBOIDW010000111.1:0-13686 GCA_050740655.1 Gammaproteobacteria bacterium
CACCACCCCCACCCTGCCCTCCCCCTACAAGGGGGAGGGTAATTAAGCCAACAGCCTGATCACTATGGCCACCGCTCGCCAGTTCCCACATCCGCATCAATGCGTGCTGCATGAGCGGTAACTGGTCGGGATCGGCACCCATATCGTTTAACATCTGGTTGACCAAACCAGGCTCGACGTCGCCGCCAAAGACGCGCGCCGGTTCGGTGATCGCGGCCGCACGCTGGTCGCGCGTGAGACGCGGCGCTAGGAACTGGCATTCATTGATGTTTTCGGGCAGATCAAAGAACACGGCGCAATCACCCAGGAAATCAGAACGCATGGTCAGGGCGATGTAGACATTGACCTCGCGCTGCTTGACGGAGGCTACCAACAGCGCGACGAAGGCGTCGGCCTCTTGGCTATCGATATCGCGACGGTAGCGGAAGATCTCCTCGAACTGATCGACCAGGACCAACAGATTTGCACGCTCCGGTAGCGGCGTCTCGCGGAGCGCCTCGACCAGGCCTAGCGGGCCCCGCCTGAGCGTTGCATGCAGTAGGGCTAGGGATTCCATCGCGGTCCCGCGCGCCGGGCCGAATGCTTGGCTGCCGAGGAGTGACTCGGCCAAGGCCCACATCGGTCGGTGGCCGGGACGCAGATCGGCCACGTACCAGTGCGCCCCGGCCTGTGCCAGGAAACCGGCTTCGAGCGCCGGCAGCATGCCGGCCTTGACGAGTGAGGACTTGCCGCAGCCCGAGGTCCCGACGACCGCGAGAAAATGCTGCTGGGCGAGCTTCTCCAGCAATTGATCGACGTGCTGCTCGCGGCCGAAGAAGATGTCCGACTCTTCGCGCTTGAAGGGGCGCAGGCCGGGGTAAGGGTGGGGCGTCATGCTGAGGAGCTCGCGCTCCTCACTTCATTGATAAACTCGGCGATCCGCGATGCATCGAGTCCCTGATGGCAGATCAGCTTGCGCAGACTGGGCAGACTGATCCCAAGCTCTCCCTTGTTGGCGGGCGGCGGCCCCTCGAGCACGGCCAGGGCGCGTAATGGGGTTTCGCGTTTATGCTGGAGCTTGCGGCAATTCATGAGCTGCTGCCGCACCCAGCCGCCGGGCGATCGTCCGTAGATCAGCATCAACGCATCGCAGCCGACCACAAGGTCTTCGAATTCGTGTCTAACGCGCTCGGGTGATTCCGTCTCGCTCGGGACGACCCAGCCTATTTGTTCGCGGTCGAGGACCTCGCAGATTTCCCTTGCCAGGGCTTGGTCGATCGCATCGGAATGCACGAATACCAAGGCATCGCCGGTCGGCAGCGGTGCATGACTCTCCGGCGCCGGCTTGGGAAACGCCTTTTGCAATACCTCGTACTGCAATTCCTCCAGCGAAATGGCCATGACGCTGGGCCCTTCCAGGATCTGGCGTTGCGAGTCTTCCTCAACCTCGTTCAGATCGAGATCGCGCTCGCGCCATTGCAGTAGGGTCTTGTTGAGCGACCGGGCTAGCTCAAACTGCGCCGTCACGATGGTCTTGGTCGATGCGTGCAACTCTCTACCCGGTAGGTCGCTCAGGAGTTGCACGAAGAGGGAACACCCGCCAAGGTCGCGGCCGAGCGCCTCCTCATACTCGACGGCGGTCTGGGGGTAAAAGGTTTTCGGAAACACCTCCGCGCCCGCCTGCTCCAGCGCTCCTAAGAGCTTCTTGCGTGCCTTGTAGAGGTCATCACTCACCTCCGCGAGGAAGACCTTCGGTCGCTTGGCGGGCACCTCCGTAGGATCACGGGGTGGCGCCAGGCCGCTGCTAGGCGCGATCGGTGCGGAGCCGCGAAGCTGCTCCAAGCCATGGCTGAGTTTTCCGGCAAGGTCCGAAAGTTCGTCCCAGTACAGCGAGTCGGTCGGTTGGGGAACAGGCTCGCCCGCGATCCGCGGCTCTTTGCCCTTCCCGCGCTCCTCCCAGAAGCGGAAGCCGAGCAGATCGCGGATCTCCTCGGGGCAGGATTCGTGCTCGACCCGGTCCCGATGCACCACGAATACGCTGTGACTGCCGCGGTTTTTGGACCTTAGCAGATCGTAAAACGCGTTCTTTTCGCGCTGGCACCACGTTGACTTCAGATAACCCGGCGACAGGACCAAGACCAAGGTAGCCGATCCCTTGAGGGCCTCGAGGATTTCCGGTGTCAGCGGGGCATTTTGGGCCAGCAGCCGATCGTCCCAGAGTTTAAACAAATCGGTACGACCAATCTTTTGCGCGAGCTTCGTGGATAGATTGTCGATGAGGGTCTCGACCCAGCCCTTCGAGATGCCCGACAACGGGATATTGTCCACGTGGGCATAGCTCACAAAGATATCGTTCTTATACCCTGGGACATAGGCCATGCAGTGGTTCCCCTCTAAGCGGACCATGTCCGCACTGGATTTCCGGCGCTTACCGGCGTGCTTTCGCGAGATTCGCAGTCAGCATAGCATGGCCGCGGAAGTGGATAGAAATTTTGGGGTGTTCGTTTAGGAGGCGGTGTGCGCCCCGCAGCCGATCCTTGGCGGGTCTTTAACGAGCCGTACGATGCGATGAAGATTCCGGTCGCTTGCGACTAGTAGATCGTTTCTCTAATTCATTTACGTTTTGGCAGTTTTGAATTTCGCCTCGGATCGCTATAGGTCGTCATACCTGCGAAAGCAGGTATCCAGGATTCACGCCAGTTTTCTGGATGCCAGCTTCCGCTGGCATGACGGTCGTTCTTCGATCTAAATTCGTAAATGTATAAATGAAACGCACTACTAGTCCATCACTCCTCGAAATAATCGGTCAAGGCCTGCTTCACCTCCCTAGCGGACGGCAAGGTCACGCTGTCATCGAAATACGCGGTCTTGTCGGCCTCCGGCACGGGCGCATTGGAGGGGTCGCCGTCCCTTTCCGGCGCCCCTGCCGGCTGCGGAGTCGGCTCGGCTTGTTCCGGGGAATGATCAGCGATCCGGGCCATTTGGGGCGCAAATGCGGCCGGCGGAAAGATGCTTACGGCCTTGGGCGGCGCCTGGTCGCTCTCGGAGGCCGCCGCCGGCGCATGCGCCGCTATCCGCGTGCCTCTCGCTGTCCGGCCCGGCCTCGACTGCCGATGGGCATCGAGCTGCCGCAGGTCGACGACCTGGGTCTTGGCCGCCGCCGCCTCCATCGCTGGCCAGTTGAACTCGAACTCCAGGTTGTGGAAAAGGATTCGGTCCCCATGCTTGAGCCGCACCTTACCCGTGACCAACTGGCCGTTGAGGAAGGTCCCGTTCGTGCTCTCTTCGTCAGCGAGCCAGAAGGCGAGCCTCTTGTACTCGATGCTCGCATGGCGGCAACTGATTTCGGGGAGATCAAGCAGGAGGTGATCGGCCTCCTCACCCGGGGCCGGGGCCGTCCGCCCAACGAGCGTGGTCCGCATCGTCAGCGCGTGACGGGTCTGCCCTGCGCCATCCCGGCGTTCGTGCACGAGGAATGCGAGCGGCGTAGCATCGGCTCTCTGGGCAGCAAAGACCTGCTCGGCGGTCGAGACCCTGGGACCCCTCTTGCGTCCCAGGAGCAGGATCAGGATGACGAGCAAGGGCAGGCCAACCGCGGCCAGCCAAGGCCCCCAATCCCGTAACCGCTCAGCCACCGACATTTCTCCGGCCGCAGGGACTTCCGCCTGGCCGGTTTGACCCTCCGCGCTCGCGCCGAGCGGGACGGCCGGGGCGGGCCGCTCGCTAGGCACCGAGGGCGGTCCGCCCGGCACTTCCGCCGGGGTCTCCGCGGCAGTCGCGACATCGCCGGAAGGGGCCGTCGCGACCTCCGCCGGCAGATCTGGTGTCGCCGAGGGGGGGCATATCCAGTTCGCGGAACCACTAGCGACGCAGGTCGCGACCTCGGCCGGCCGATCTCGTGTCGCTGCGGGTGCCGGCGTCTCCAGGTCCCGCGGAGGGCCGATCACGGCGGGTTGGTCCGCCGGCTCGACCCGGATGGCGGCCAGCGACGTCCCGATGCGCGCCAGCGCCCCCGCAAGCTCGTCCTTTCCCTCGACCCGGTAGTATTCGCCTCCGGTGTTCTGCACCAGCGACTGCAGGAGCTTGAAATCCGCCTTCTTGCCCAGCGCGATGGCATACAGCCGGATCCCCCGGCGGCCGGCATCGGCCGCGAGCTCCTCCCGCAGCCAGCGCGCCCCTTCGCGGTCATGGCCCGCGTTGCCCGTGTCGATCACCCCATCGGTAAGAAGCACGATCGACTTCTGGGCCTCCGGGCGTCCGTTACGCTTAAGCTCGTAGATACCGCGATCGAGCGCCGCCGGGATGTCGGTGTAACGCCCCCGGTAGTTGAGCGCTGCCAGGCTCCGTCGAAACACCTTGCCGGTGATCTCCGCGCGAGGCGTAAAGGGCAGCGCGAGCCGCACTCCCTGATCGAAGAGCACGACGGCCACGCGGGTATCGCCCTCCATGCCTGCGGCCAGCGCGGCGACCCCCAGCTGCAAGGAGAAATCAGGGTCGTTGTGCCGCATGCTGCCCGAATTGTCCAGCACCAGGACCACGTCACCCGGGCTCGCGAACGCCGCACCGACCCCGGTCAAGCATAGGGCCGAGATGAGGGTGATCCCGATCCTATCCAGGCGTCGCATCGCCGGTAGGTCTTGCCTGGTTTACGTCAAAGCCGGAGCCGGCGCTGGGCCGGCGCAGCACCAGCCCCCTGAAGCTCGCGGTGGCGTGGTCGACGAACAGGGCGAGGCGCCCGCTCAAGCCCCGCATGGAGAGTGCGGCGAAGGGCTGACCGGCGAGCTGGGTCTCCACGCGGTCAGGCCAAGTCGCGGCGCTTGCCGACATTGACCGCTCGGCTGGCGTGCTCATAGCGCTCGACCAGCCGGGGGACGAGCTCGCGCTCCTCCTCGGTCCAGGCTTGCGGCGTGGGAGGCCGCGTCCTCGCACGGGCGGCTGGACGCCGTTCGACGGGTGCGGGCGGCCGCGCGGTGCTGGCCGCAGTTAGGGCGACGTCCAGGCGCTCGGCGATGGTATTCACGCGCGCATCCATGCGCCCGAGCAAGGCCTCGATGGTACCGAGCCGGTCGTCCAGCGTGGGCGCCTGTGCCACGATCTGGTCCTTCAAGGCCCCCAAGGCATTCAGCAGCTCGGCCTGCTCGCGATCGGGTACCGAAAACGCCACGAGGGTTGCCTTGAGATCCGCAACAACGGCATTGAACTCCGCCTCGGTGACATCCATGCCGGTATGCAAGGTGCGCATGTCGATGCCCGTATATTTCTGCGGGCCTCCAGTGAGCTCGCCGACCTGTTCGATGAGCTTGGCGCGAAAGCGCGGCAGGTTTACCGCCTCGAACCGCTCCCAGACCAGCGGGTCGCGCTGCAGGCGTGCGGCAAAGTCGTCGACCACGGCGGTGACCGCGGGCAGGCCGCCGAGCCGCTCGTACAGCGATTTTGCGGATGGTGGTTCGGCGGGAGAAGTCGGCTCGACGGGCGCTGCCAGAGGCTCATCGGTCAAGACGGGGGCATCGGTCCGCGGTGGCGGGGCGCAGGCGATCCCCAAGAGGGGCATCGTCAATAGCAACGACCTGAGCCGCGGGAACCCTCCGCCGGCCCTCCAGCCCCTATTGCACGGGTCGTTCATCGTTGAATAGATCCTGTCCGATCCTGTCCGCAGCGGCGGTGAAGAGGGATTATAAGGCCTTTTTTCTTCTACAAAAACAGTACGGGTGGACCTGTGAGGTGTCAATCACGGTGTTAACACCAGTTGTCTTCGGCTCGCGCACGATCAGACTCCAGGAAGAACCGGCACCCGCCCTGCCCAGTCGTCATCGCGCGAGACGACCAGCGGGCGCTCGTAGTATTCGTCTCGCCGCGTCTCGAAAAACGCCCTGACGTAGAACATCGGCCGATGGATCAGGCTCATCGTGCGGCGGTTGGGAGGGTTGTGCTTGAACCACTTGCCCTTGACCCGATCGGCCACCTCTTCCCACCGAACCTCGTTGACTTTCTGAGCACGATAGCTACGCTTCTTCATGGCGAGGAATACCTCCCACGTTATGGGTTGCTGGCGATTGCCAGGCCATATTCTGAGGGTTTTCGCCTCTCTCTTATAGCTGACTACGCTCACTTGACTCCGCGTCTCGCCGAACGCATCATGACAGCAAAACTCTCGCTATCATGACGCCATGAGAACCACCGTTACTCTCGATGCCGACGTGGAAGCGTTGCTCGCAAGGCGATGCGCGACCGCGGTGAAAGCTTCAAGCAGGTACTAAACGCCGCGATCCGCGAGGGCTTGGTCAGCGCGCGGCGAAAAGCGGCCAAACCGTTCAAGCAGCGCACCTTCGACCTGGGCAAGCCGCTGATGGCACTGTCATTGGCGGCCGAGCTGGAAGACACCGAAACCATCGCCAAGATGCAACACCGGCGGTCGGGTCAATGAAGCTGCCCGACGTGAACGTGCTCCTCTTTGCGACGAACAAAGCCAGCCCCGAGCATGAACAAGCGCGATCTTGGCTGGAGTCGGCCTTCGATGCGCCGGGAGGCGTGGGTTTGGCGTGGGTGGCGCTGCTGGGTTTTGTCCGCCTGGCGACCCGCCGCGGTATTTTCTCGAAACCACTCGCCGTGGAGGATGCACTTTCCATGGTGCGGACTTGGCTCGCTGAGCCGTAGGCGAGCGTGCTGCATCCGACGGATCGCCACGCCCAGATCCTCGCGAGGCTGCTGATCGCCGCAGGGACCGGCGGCAATCTCACAACGGATGCGCATCTGGCCGCGCTCGCCATTGAGCATGGTGCCACACTGGGGTCGTTTGACCGTGATTTCGCGCGTTTCAGCGGCCTTGCGTTTGAGGCGCTGGGCGAAGCATCCTAAACGGTTCCCATCAGGCTCGACCGTCTCCTGCGCCAGGACCGGCACACGTCGGATCGTCTCGCAAGACGCGGGCAAAGCTGCTGCCAAGTGATTGATGATTCGTGTGCTACACTTTCCCAGAAGGCTGGACAACCGCCGAGCAAGACGGCGGATCGGCCTTCCATTTCAAGCTGGGCAGCCGCAGGACCGAATCTCAGCAACAAGAATTATCCAGGCCTTACGTATGCAGTCATTCGATCCCGTACAGGGTCCTCGCTTGCGATTGATGGTCTGTACCGCGGAACACAACACAATGCCCGTCGAGTGGGGGGATATGAATGAGCGAATCTGACGTTGACCGTACTCTCAAGGAACTCGAGCTCCGTCAAGCCTACGAAATCCGTCGGGCGGAACTCTCGGTGCAGTTTGCGCAGTATGGGTTCTACGGAACGCTGGTGGCCACTTTAACTGGAATGGTGATTGTGCTTGCGCTCGCCATCGTGGTCGCGTGGGCACACGTCGAGGACGGCGTCTGGATGGTCGTTGCATTTTCAATCGCACTTACAACTGGCGTAGTCGCATTCGGTTATTTCTCTCTTTTCAAACTTCCGAAAATCGGCGTCGAGTGGAAGGACTTCAAGACGTCGGTTGGCTCGGCAACTGACACCTAGCCCGGCGGTCTTTATCGCATCGGATGTGTCTTCTGGTTCAAAGAGAAGACGAGACTGAATGCAGCTATTCAATTATCGGTAGGATATGTGATCTTTGCCGGAACTTTGAACGGCCAAAGGGCGCGAGCCGCAAAATCGCCCAACCAGGCGGTCAAGCCGACCCGAACAAGCGGGCGGATCATGCGGGTGCTGCCATCGACGCTTCTTGCCGCCCGCTTGTTCGGTCGGCTTACCTTGGCGTTCGGCCACATAGTGGGCCGGTCAACCGCATTCTTGACACGCATCGTCCTCGTGCACGACCCCCGAGGCCGCCGTCATCCATTGCACGTCGCCGGGCGATCCGGGCTCTGCTTACCCGGCGAGCTCCGTGAGCGGCACGGTGCCTGCCAGGAGCCCGCTCCGCTCCTTGCGCGAGACCACGACCATGGCGAAACAGTCACCGCGCTCCGCGCCGACCGCGCGTAGATCGCGCACGATGCGTTGCTCGCGCATAGTCGCGCGAGAGACGTACACGGCGCGATCCAGGAGACCTTCCTGCTCCAGCGCCGCGATGATGCGCGGCAACTCGGGGCCGATTTTCATGAGCACCACGGTATCGAAGCGCCGTAACACCTCGACGAGGTCTTGCAGGCCGTAGGTGCCGGGCAGGATGGCGATGCGCTCCTGGCCATCGGCGAGCGGCACCCCGGTCACGGCCGGGACTGCCGTGATGGAGGTCACGCCCGGGACCACTTCGATGCGCACGCCGGGCCAGCGCCGCCGCGCCTCGTCTTGCAGATAGATGAAGGTGCTGAAGAGCGAGGGATCGCCCTCGGTCAGAAAGGCCACGTCCCGGCCCGCGTCCAGCTCCGCACCGATGCGCGCGAAGGCCCGCTCCCAGGCGGGCTTGAGGCGCTCGGGGTCCTTGCTCATGGGGAAGGTCAGAAACAGCCGCTTTTGACCGGCGATCTCGCCGATCGTGGGCTGCACGATCGCCCAGGCCTTGGAAGTGCCGTAGTCCGAGCCGCGCGGCAAGGCCAGGACCGGCACACGCCGGATCGTCTCGACGGCTCGCAGGGTGATGAGATCGGGCGCGCCGGGGCCGACACCGACGCCGTAGAGCGTCGCGCTCATGCCTCGGCCTCCGGTTTCGTGACCGCGAAGATCTGAATGGGATTCAGCGCCTCGTAGCGGAAATAATGGGCGAGCGGCTCGGCGCGCGAGACCTGGAGCAGCGTCACCTCCGGCGTGAGGCCGCGGCCCCGGATCGCCTGATAACACTCGGCGGCGTTCTCGAGCGTGATGGCGTTGGCGACCAGCCGCCCGCCCGGATGCAGCCGTTCCAGCGCCGTCTCGATGATCGCCGCCATGCTGCCCTTGCTGCCGCCGACGAACACCGCGTCCGGCGCCTCGAGATCGGCCAGTGCCTCGGGCGCCCGGCCGGCCACGACACGCACGTTGTCGGCGCCGTGGGTGCGGAGGTTGTCCGCGCAGATCGCCACCCCTTCGGGGTCCAGCTCGATCGCGTATACGCGCCCCTCGAACGCCAGTAAGCCCGCCTCGATGGCGAGCGATCCAGAACCGGCGCCGATGTCCCACAGCACTGCATCCGCTCGCAGATGCAAGGCCGCCAGCGACAGGAGGCGCACCTCGCGCTTGGTGATGAGTCCCTTCTTGGGCATGCGCTTGGCGAAGGCGTCCTCGTGCAGGAACGGGATCGCGGGCGGTGGCCGCCACGCGCGATCGTCGCGCTGGAGGACCAACACGTTGAGATCGGAACCCTCGGTGAGTTGCGCGACTTCGGATAGGGTCAGTGCCCGCACGCGCTCGCCGGGACCGCCGAGGTTCTCACAGACCCAGGCGCGCCAAGCGCTCTCGCCGTGCTCGATCAGATGCGCGGCGATCCGGGCCGGGGTGTTGTCGGGATCGGTGAAGATCCCGGCCTTAGCGAGTCGCTTGAGCCGGGTGGCGAGTCCCGCGAGCGCACGGCCGTGCAGCGAGATGAACGCCGCGTCGTCCCACTTGAGTCCGGCGCGGGCGAAGGCGAGCTGCATGCTGCTCGGCTGCGGGATGACCTCGACGTGCTCCGCGCCGAGTCTTTTCATCACCAGCGCCCCGATCCCGTAAAAGAGCGGATCGCCCGAGGCCAGGATGCAGACATTGTGCTCCTCGGCCAGCGCCGCGATGCGATCCAGTGACTTGCCGAGCGCATCCTTCAAGACCACGCGCTCGCCCTGGAAATCCGGGAAGAAACCGAGCTGCCGTTCCCCGCCCGCGAGCACTTGGGCCTTGGCGATGGCGTTCGCGGCGCGGCTCGTCAGGCCGACGCAGCCGTCGTCGCCGATCCCGACCAGCGTGACCGCGCGCCTCATGCGGCGGTTTCCGCGGAAAGCAACAGCAGCGCGTGGATGATGGCTACTGCGATCGGGCTGCCGCCTTTGCGGCCCCGCGCGACGATGTAGGGCACGGGCAGCGTGAGCGCCGCGTCCTTGGACTCGGCGGCCGAGACGAAACCGACCGGCACGCCGATGACGAGCGCCGGCCTCGCGTCTTCCTCGCGCGCGAGGCGCACGACCTCGAGGAGCGCGGTGGGGGCGTTGCCGATGGCGACGATGGCGCCGTCGAGGACGCCCAGGCGCCGGGCTTTGCGCATGGCCTCGATGGCGCGCGTCGTGTTCGCCGCCTTCGCGGTCGCGATGACGTCCTCGTCCGAGATGAACGAGCGCACGGTACAAGCATAACTCGCCAGCCGCTCCTCGTTGAGACCGGCCGCGATCATCTTGACATCGACGAGGAGGGGGCAGCCCGCGCACAGGGCCGCGACGCCGGCCGTGATGGCCTCCGGGTGGAAGCGCATGAGGTCCTTGAACTCGAAGTCGGCGGTGGCGTGGATCACCCGGCGCACCACCTGCCATTCGGCCGGGGTAAACCGGTGGGGACCGGCCTCGCGATCGATGATGGCGAAGCTGCCGTCCTCGATGCTGCGACCCAGCGCCGTCATCTGCCGCATGTCATTCATATCGTCGTCTCGGGGTGATAGGCTGGCAGGGTCTCGCGTAGATCCGCCGTGCGCAAAGCGGCGTCAAGCGGCATGACCCTGTTGAACGGCTTTTGAGCAAGAGCGAATTGGCCTATTTCGGTAACCGATCGAGCAAGCCGCGCTCCTCCGGTGTGAGCGCCTGTTCGAGGATTGGGGTCGATTCCAGTAGCGCCTGTACATCGGCAAGGTCCTGCAAGCGTTTCGAGCGGCGTCGCGCCGCATCGGACGCGGAGCGGAACTTTTCGTGCAGGAGATCGGTGCGGCTGATGACTCGGATGCGTACGGTCTCGAGCTCGATCGCCTCGGCTCGCAGGATCGCACCCGCCAGCGCCGGATCGTCTGTAAATTGCACCGGCGTTCCCGCTGGTCCAACCCAGTTCTCCGGATGCGGGGATCGTCCGGTACGGACGAAACCGGCCGCTTCCAGCGGCCCGCGCGGAATATGAGCGTATGCGCCCACGGCGACATCGATATCGAGTGTCGTGCGTGGCTCTGCCTGGTGAGTCTGGAGCGCCACCCCGCCGATGATCGCATAGCTCGTTTGCGTGTCCGCCAAGACCCGGGCCAGGGCCAGTAGGGCGGGACGTTTCGTGCGTTCCATCTCACCTTGCAACCCGAACCACTGGCGATCCAGGATGAATCCTGTTTCGAGCCCGGACATGAGGGTTTATGGTGTTTATTGAATACGGCCAGGGTCGGCATCCTCAGCGGCAGCATTGCAGGCATTGCACGCATGCCGGGCGGTACGCGGCTAAGTATGCCACGGAGCGTCGACTCTCACGTAACCCCCTCCGGATAGCGTCCGAGCAAAGCCCCGCCGAAATCGACCAGGCAGGTATGCACCTCCAAGTGGCCGCCCCCATGCCGGGTGCAGTGTTCGACCACCTTCTCGCAGATGCGCGTGGTAATCGCCAGCAATCCGGCCTCGCGGCAGAGATCGAGCACGTGGCGGGCGGTGTTGGCGCGGCGGATGTTCTCGACCAGCTCGGGCGTAGCGCCAAGCTCCGCCGCCAGCGATGACAGGAATTCCATGTCCACTTCGGAGCCGGTGAAATAGGTCTGCATGTGTCCCTTGGCCATCTTGGAGAGCTTGCCTATCATGCCGACCACGACGGCGCGTGCGATCCGTTGCTTGGCGCCATGCCGGATGCCGGTGCCGATGAAGTCGCCCACCTGGATAAAACAGCCCTCCGACAGCTCGGGATAGAGCGCCATCGCGAATTGCTCGGATCGGCCGCCGGTGGTGAACACCAGCACCCGCTCCCCGGCGGCCACGGCCACGTCGATCTCCTGGACCACGCTGCGCTTCCAGGCGGCGGTGGAATAGGGCTTCACGATCCCGGTGGTACCGAGGATGGAGATCCCGCCCAGGAGCCCGAGCTTGGCATTGGTAGTCTTTTTTGCCATCTCCTCGCCGCCCGGCACGCTGATGGTGACGAGCGCGCCTTGGAACGCGCAATCCGCCAGCTCTTCGCGCACCATCTCGGTGATGTTCCGGCGCGGCACAGGGTTGATCGCGGCGGTCCCGACCTCCAGTCCCAGTCCCGGCTTGGTTACCGTCGCGACCCCGGGGCCGCCGCGGATCTCGATGCCCGGTTCGCGGCGTAGCTCGACCTCGGCGATGAGCTCCGCCCCGTGCGTACAATCCGGATCGTCTCCGGCGTCCTTGATGACGCTGCAGATGGCGCGAGGGCCCGCGCGCTCGCAACGGGCCAGCGCAAAACGGACCTGCCTGCGATTGGGCAGCGTGCTCTCAATCTCGGCCAGCAGGATATCCCTCACCAAACTACGGGCCGCCGCCTTGGCCGCCGCCGCCGCGCAGGCGCCGGTGGTAAAACCGGTGCGCTGGCCTTTGGAATCGCGGGGAGGTACGGGCATCGTTTCATTATTGCTCCTTCCCGCTTGGAGGGGAAAGTCGGGGATGGCGGTGGTTGACGTGACGCGGCGACGCTCACGCGGACTTCTTCGGCAGGTTGAAGAACGATTCGACCTGGTCCTTGGTGGCCGGGATCCCCGCCGTCACGAGGTCATCGAGTAGCGCGTAGTTTACCGCCCCATCTCCAGACACGAAGGCCAGAGACTCGGGCAGGAAATACTCGGCACGGTGCGCAGCCAGATGATCGTAGATTCCGAGGCCAGGGCCTCGAATCGCGCGCCCTGGACGAGACCCAGCGCCGCCGTGATCCCGGTGTCGGTAGCCAGCACCAGGGCGGGGTCCGGCCACGCCATCCTGTGGAAAGAACCGGCCCCACGGGCCGACTAGGTACCTGTTCGCTTCGCTCGCTGGCTCCCGATCTATGGAGCCTTCCACAACCGAACCACCTGCCCCTTGCGGATCGCCGAATCGAATGAGAGTAGCGGGAGGTCAAACACCCGCGCCGTGGCTACGATGATGCGGTCGGCCGGATCGCCGTGAAAGCGCGCGGGCAGAGTGCTCAGGCTCAGCACCACGTCGACATCGAGCGGTAATATGCGGACCATCTCCGGGCACGCAGCTGCGCGCAGCCAGCGATCGAAGGGCCGATCGAGCGTCAGCCGGCCTTTGGCGTGCAACATTTGAGCTTCCCATAGGCTGATGGCTGAGAGAAACGGCAATTCTCGCTCGGCCAGCCGATCGAGCGCTTCCCGCTGTCCAGGCGGCAACTCCGGCTGACCCGTCAACCACCAGATCCAGACGTGAGTGTCAAGCAGCACGCTCAACGCGCTGCTTCGAACTCGCTGTCGGCCAGCATCGATTCGCCGGGCGCGGCGTCAAGGCGACCGGTGCCGCGCAACCGCTCCCAAGGCTTGGCACGGGGCAGGTCGGGTGGAGCGGCAGACGTCAAGCGTGCCACGACCCGCCCCCGGCGGACGATGTCGATGGATATGCCTTTCGCCTCCACCTGACGGATCAGATGAAGGCATTTCGCCTTGAACTCGGTCACTGATATGGTCATAAAGCCATCATAAATGACCATTCACCATAGTCAAGCGCGGCGCAGCCATCGGACACGTACGAAGACAGTCCGGCCGTTCGTCGAACGGTGCGTACGATTGGAAGATTATCCCCTTGGAGCCCTCACAGCCGTGCCAGCGCTGCATCCTCCCGCTCGCCTGCCCTTCATCCCCTTGTCCGGCACTCATGCGGACTTCTTCGGCAGGTTGAAGAACGATTCGACCTGGTCCTTGGTGGCCGGGATCCCC
>JBOIDW010000112.1:0-1886 GCA_050740655.1 Gammaproteobacteria bacterium
ACGACGTTCACGCCGTGCGCGAGCAGCTCGCGGGCGACATGCGTGTAGTTGGCGCTGAGGTAATGCTGTTGCGCGTAAGCGTTACCCAGATAGGCGCCCGGCTCGAGGAAAAACTCGATGACTTCGATGTTGGGCGGCATTTGGCCCGCGCGCACGGCGGCGACGTAGTCGAGCTCCGGGCAGTTGCCGAAGACCCGCGCGAGGAACGGTTCGAGGAAGCGGCGTTCGAGCTCGCCCGACGCTTGCGGCTTGCGCAGGCTCAAGCCGGTGAAAATTTTAAGCTCAATCGACCGATCGCGCAGCGCGCGCCGGTAGAGCTCATTTACCAGTGGCACGGGGTTGCCGAGTGCAAGCGGCAATGCCAGCACGATGCGCTTGCCGACACGCCGGAGCGTGGCGTCGACACAATCACCGACATCGTCGAACTGCTGAGGCATGAACAGATTTTGAGGGTTACACGAAATACTGCGGGATGACCGAGGACATCCGGAATAATACACTATAAATCAGCTTGTCGTTCCCGAAAACTCGGTGCCTTCCGCCTTGCTGCCGCACGGCGGATAAGATCCTGTTCGCTGGACCCGAGCAAGTGTAGTACATTACGCGAGTCACTCTCTAGCGTGGAGTTGGAACGATGCAACATGGATCTTCGGTTGCCACGTGCAGCACGGGAAGGCGCGCGCGGAATACGGCGAAGCCCTTCCAGGGCGCCGATACATACTCCATTGCGTTACCTAACGCGCTCATCAGCGATTGCCGTGCCCGTGGTGGCGTCGCGGTAATCGAGCAGCTGCATCCATCGCGACTTACCGCCTGCGTCGATCCTGCTAATGCAACTGTAGTTCTTAACGCTCTCGCATTCGTGTAGACCCCACAAGCCCTACCCGTCGCGTCCCGGGGCCAGTCATTCGACGCGCCCGAGCGGCATCCGCAGCAACCCCGCAAGATGCGTGCAGAGCAGCGGATCGCGCGGTTGCCGAAGGCCTATGCGCATTCCGCCATGCCCGCCGCGGGGCGCCTCGCGATAGGTACCCAAGCAGCGATCCCACCAGGGTAGATTGAATCCAAAGTTGCTATCGGTTTCCCCCGTTTCTGCGGAATGATGGATGCGGTGCATGTCCGGCGTGACCACGAGCAGCCGCAGCGGCCGATCGATCCGCGGACTGATGGCGACGTTGCCGTGATTGAACATAGAGGTCGCGTTGAGTAACGCCTCGAAGGCCAGCACCGCCGGCGGCGACGCACCGAGTAGTATCACCGCCACGGCCTTGATGAGCATGGATAACACGATCTCCAGCGGGTGAAAACGAACGCCGGTGGTGACATCCATATCGAGGTCCGTATGGTGCACGCGATGCAGGCGCCACAGCAGCGGCACGCGATGCAACGCGCGGTGTTGCAGATACAGGACGAGGTCCAGCACGATGACGGACAGGACCACCTCCACCGCCATGGGCAGCCGCAAATACTGGAACAGGCCCCAGCCGTGACGCGCCGCCAACAGCGCAAACCCGACCGCCGCGGCCGGAAACAGCAACCGCAGTGCCAGCGTATTAATTACCCCGATGCCGAGATTTCCGGGCCAGCGCGCGGCCCTCGCCAGCGACAATGCTCGCCGTGGGGCGGCGTGCTCCCACAGCGCCATGGCCACGAAGACGCCGAGGAACAACGCCAGACGCAGGGTCGGTTCGTTACGCATCGTCGGGCGCCAACGGTGGCTTGCGGCCGGTCATGAATAACGCGCCCAAGCGTAGCCACGACCTCCTCGCCGGGGGACCGCCGGGCGCTTCCCGTTCATGCCGGCTTCGCGACCATCAGATAGAAGATCATCAACACGGCGACGAAGGCCGGAATGCCTAACCAGAGCCAGGCACGCGCGTAACGCC
>JBOIDW010000113.1:0-12981 GCA_050740655.1 Gammaproteobacteria bacterium
TGTCCCAGACTGCCTCATCGCCCACCCGCTGCTCGGGACGGGTCGAGAGCCTAACGCTGACGTCATCGAAACCGAAATCGGCATAGACCTCGAAGAGCAGATCGATGAAGTCCGATACCTCGCCTTGGATCTGCGCCTCGGTGCAGAAGATGTGCGCGTCGTCCTGGACGAAGTGCCGCACCCGCATCAGGCCGTGCAAAGTCCCGGACGGCTCGTTGCGATGGCAGGAGCCGAATTCGGCGAGCCGGAGCGGCAGGTCGCGATAGCTGCGCAGGCCCTGATTGAAGACCTGCACGTGGCAGGGGCAATTCATGGGCTTGACCGCGTAGTCGCGGTTCTCGGAATGGGTGGTGAACATCACCTCGCGGAACTTCTCCCAGTGCCCGGAGCGCTCCCATAGCGAGCGGTCCACGACCTCCGGGGTGCGGATCTCCTGGTAGCCGCGCGCGCGCAACTGCCCGCGGATATAGTCCTGGACGATCCGATATAGGGTCCAGCCCTTGGCATGCCAAAATACCATGCCGGGCGCCTCGGGCTGCATGTGAAACAGGTCGAGCTGTTTGGCGATCTTGCGGTGGTCGCGCTTCTCGGCCTCCTCCAACCGGTGCAGATAATCGTCAAGGGACTTCTTATCCGGCCAGGCCGTGCCATAAACCCGCTGCAGCATCTCGTTGCGCGAGTCGCCGCGCCAGTAGGCCCCGGCCAGCTTGGTGAGCTTGAAGGCCTGGAGTTTACCCGTGCTCGGTACGTGCGGGCCGCGGCAGAGATCGATGAACTCTCCCTGCCGATACAACGAGACCGGCTCATCGGCGGGGATGGCGGCAATGATCTCGGCCTTGTAGTCTTCGCCTAGTCCGCGGAAAAAACCCACGGCCTCGTCGCGCGGCAGGACCGAGCGGCTGACCTTGAAGTCCTGCTGCGCGAGCTCGCGCATGCGCGCCTCGAACCGCTCCAGGTCTTCCGGTGTAAAGGGGCGCTCGTAGGCAAAATCGTAATAGAACCCGTCTTCGACCACCGGCCCGATGGTCACCTGGGCGCCGGGGTAGATACTCTTGACGGCCTGGGCGAGCAGATGCGCGCAACTGTGGCGGATGACCTCCAGACCCTCCGGGTCCTTGCCGGTAATGATGGCCAGCCGGCAGTCGCGGTCGATGACGAAGGCCGTGTCCACCAGCCGCCCATCGACCTGGCCGGCCAGGGCCGCGCGCGCGAGCCCCGGGCCGATCGATGCGGCGACGGCTGCGACCGACAGCGGTGACGGGAAGTCGCGCCGGCTCCCGTCGGGTAAAGTGACGTTGGGCATCTCAGGGTTAGCGGTTAACCGAAGTCCCTGCCTCTCAGCGGCACACAGCACCTGACCGCGAGGCGGAAGCAGAGAGCGGCGGGAATGAATTGGTAGGCGCGATTGGACTCGAACCAACGACCCCCACCATGTCAAGGTGGTGCTCTAACCAACTGAGCTACGCGCCTGTACTCCAGAGCGGGCAGGATACCTAAATTCGCGGCTTCCGGCTAGGGCCGGTTTCACGTACGCCGGGAGGTCGGCGGGAGGTCGAATACAGCGGTAGTACACTAAGGCGATGCCCGCGTTGCGGCGAGCATGCCCCGACCTTCGCGGGCGAAGGTCGGGGGGTCATCGTCCAGCAAGCAGCCGTCGTGCTACAAACCGATTGCCGGCGATCAGTACGGCGCCGGCTCCTTGGTAAACGGCGAGTTCGGCAGGTAGGTGTCGATCTCCGTCCCGGCCGGTTGGACCGCCACCTCGTGCAGCACGCCGCCGGGGCAGGTCGTGGGATCGGCACGGGGGTTGGAGTTGTTGACAGTTAACGTCGTCCAGAAGTTGTCAAGCGTCAGATCGACATCGGTGAACTTCGTGCTCCCGCTGCCCGGCGCCCCGGCACTCCCGGCCGCAACGACGGGGTGCGTGAACCACCAGTCGGCGCGGTCGTTTTCGGGGTCGCTGGCTTCGTTCTGGCCTTTTTCGCACCAGTTGGCCACCGCGATACGCACCCGCAGGCTCGACACGCAGTCGTCGATGATCATTGGCGCCCTTACACTAAACTCGGGTATGCCGAGCAGTTCGGTCCTCAGGCCCGCAAAGGGTTGCCGGAGCAGTTTATAGTTCTTGCCGCGCTTCAGTCTTTTGAGACGGTAAATCTCATCGGACCCTTGCCAATTGAGCGCCCGCACCACCGTTGGACTTGCCGGGTCTGTCTCTTCCTGGACGATATCAAACGGATCGTTTTGCTGGATGCCGCCGACACTGAGCGAGAAGATCGGCAAGGCCGGCGGTGCGCCGAGCGATACGATACCGGTGCCGCCCGTGGGTATGACGGTGTTGGTAGACAGGTCCACCCATACGGTGGGACCGGAGCTCGACGAGGCGTCACCGTACGGAAACACCGCGGACTGTCCAATCACCGGCAAGATCAAAGGCACCGTGGAATTAAGTCTGCAGCCGTGCGGTATCGTGAAACCGTTATAGCTGGTCTTGCCTTCCGTAGCCTGGTCCCTGACACCGGTGTGGGCGAATACACTCTGCCCTGCCGCGTATACCGCGATCGTGAGCGAATAGATCGCCGATCGGTTAAGCATTTTTAAGGTTAGCATAATGTGTCCCTATCGATATATTTACTACTGGTTAAAAAAATATAGGGAACCTCTAAAAATTTGAAAGATCCCTTCTCCCTCCGGGAGAAGGTGAGGGTGAGGATGAGGGGATTAAAATCATCGAGTTACACCCCTCACCCTAACCCTCTCCCAGGGGGAGAGGGAATTTTTAGAGGTCCCCTATACAATCAGTCTCATCGCGGTTAGCCCCCAAGACCCATGCTGGCAACCTGTAGCATCCCTATTCGGAATACCCTCATTTCAAGAAATCGCTCTTCAGGTGAGGTCCGTGAATGGGAGATCTGTTCCCTTACCCAGGTCGCGACGAATGCTAACGCGCGTCCTCAACCGTGTAAATGCGGCAAATTGTCGCACCCCCCTCGGAATACGATGGCGGCGTGTCATTCACCGTGCAGCAGAAATTCCCGCCGCGTATCGTGCTCGGCACGCCGCTGCGCTTCCTCACGATACTCGCCGGTGTTTTGTTGAGAGGGGTGAGAGAGATTCATGAGGGGGGGTGCGACAATTTGTCGCATGTACAAGCCGGGCCGCGCGACATAGGATCGGTGTTTACACACCCCTGGCAAGGGGCAGGGACTGAAATGGTTCACACAGGGCGCTTGCTCGATGACGGTACGCAAACACAGATTCAAGGGGGCTGGACGGAGACTGGGCCCGGTATTGCTGGCTTCGGGCTTGATGCTGTGGATCGATATTGTACTCGCGTCTCCGGACCTGCCGCCGGCCGCGCCAGTGAACCTGAGCGGCAGAGTGGATATTGAGTTCCATGAGGGAATGATAACCGCGAAGGTCGCGCGGGCTTCATGGACCCAGGTGCTCGCCGAATTCGAGTGTCTGTTGGGTGATGATGCGGCGCTGGTGCTGCGTTATCCGCCTGAGCATAGCAAAGCAAGGCCGGATCCCTTGCCCACGGAGGTGTGGGTCCTGGGCCAACCCGAAACTGACGGTGAGCGCGAACCGATTGCTACGCAATCACCATCACCGCGGGCTGGGAGCAAATACGCGGCGACGGGCCAGGACGATTCGGCCGCGAACATTGCGATGGCGACGTTCGGTGATTCTGACACGCGGGAGCGGGCGTTGGGCCGGCTGGCCGTGAGCGGAAACCGTACGGATCCCACGACGCAAGCGGTGTTTCGAGCGGCGCTGGCGGACCCGGACGGCAGTGTGCGTGCGCAGGCCGTCTACGCCCTGGCAAGAAGCGGTGGGCCTCAGTCGGTGCAGGTGTTACGCGACGCCCTGCGGGACGATGACGCGTCGGTCAGACTGATGGCGGTAGACAGTGCGGGGACAGGTGAACCGGGCACGGCATTACTGCATGAGGCCCTGGCGGATGAGGATGAGACCGTGCGCGTGGCCGCTGCCATCAAGCTGAAACAAACCATGAAGCGGGTGCGAACGGGGCACGCCGCGACATCGGCGCATCCGTAATTTACGAAACCGGTCTCGATCGAGAGATTGTAAGGAGGCTAGTCATGACTATCGTACCTTTGAAAGCCACTGCCGCTATCGCGCTGTGTATGTCCGCGACGGCATACAGCGGTATTGCCGTGAGTCACGACGTAAGCGGATCGTTGGGTAAGAAATCCAGTGCTACCGATGTCTACCAGGTCACCTGTTCCGATGAAGAGGGCGGTGCCACGCCGAGCTACCGCCTCATGACCAAAGTACGGGACAATAAGCCGAACCGACCACCGCGGGTGAGCGTGTGGACCATAAAGGACGGCACGACTACCAAAACGACCGATACCAACGGTGACGGCAATGCACGATACAGTGCAACGGCGGTCAACAACAACGGCAACGGGGTGTATGTAATGAAGGTTACAAAATCCCGGCGGGACGCGGAGAATTACTCGGTCCAGTTCCATTGTGAAGGCCCGCCCTCGTCCGGATATATCCATACCGGCACGGACCTCATACGGACTCAGAATCAGTAAACAGCCTTGATACTTCAATCACTAGCTCCTGTGTCGCCTGCGGGCACCGTTATCCTCGTTGTATTCAACGTTGTGAACGTGAGTATCTAGACAAAGAGTTTTGAAATTCGTCGTCCCTTCCCCCTGGAAGGGGGAAGGATACGATGGGGGTCGAGCGCGTCCGATCGGAATGACGCAGCCCCCAGCGCTCAACCCCCACCCTGACCCTCCCCCTGCCAGGGGGAGGGAACAAGCTGGTGCTGACAGCTTATGAAATTGCGTATGAAATAGAATTTGTTCGAGTTGTTGTGTTCAGCAATTGGAACGTAAGCATCTAACACAAGCGGCGTTACGGCCGCGTACGAATATGCATCATCGGAACATCATTATCTTCTGCGCCGCGCTGCTGTTCGCAGCCGTCTCGAACGGCAGCAGCGCCGAGACCGGTCGCGCGGCGCCCATCTGTACGTTGGCACCGGTCGGCGGCACGCAGCCCTACGATATGCGGCGCTTCCGCGGCAAGGTGTTATACGTGGATTTCTGGGCCTCTTGGTGTCCGCCCTGCGCCCGGTCGTTTCCCTTCATGAACGCAATGGATCGCGAGCTGCGGGACCGGGGGCTGCAAGTGCTGGGGATCAATCTGGACGAAGACCCGGAGGATGCCAAGCGCTTTCTGGAGAAACACCCGGCAAGCTTCACTGTGCTATCCGCCACCGGTGGGCAGTGTCCGCAGGATTACGGCGTCAAGGCCATGCCATCCTCTTATTTAATCGATCGGCACGGCGTCATCCGATACGTGCACCTGGGTTTTCGCGCCGGGGAGGCCGAGCATTTGCGGGCCCGGGTCGAAGCGCTGCTGGGGGAAAGCGCAGCGGGTGAGGCGATCGGCCAAGTCGACTCCGGGGCAAGCGCGCCATGATCCCCGTTGGGGACGGGTTCCGGTTATAAGACCACCACGAGACCTGCCATCATTTAGCTCGGTCCCAACTTATATTGGCATATCCGGTGAACCTGTTCGAAGGCCGTGGCGTTCAGTCCTTGTACGTCGAATATGTGCTCATACCTCCCGTCGAAATCGCCCATGAACGCGGCACCGATTAAGACCGTGGGGCCGCTGGCGGCTCTGCTGCTCGCCCTGAGCATGATGGCCTCGGGTTGCGCAACGCTCGCCCCCTGGGAACGCGGCAACCTCGCCAAACCGCATATGGCCTTGGAGCCCAATCCCGCAGAGCGTGTGTTGCGCGAGCACGCCTATAGCAGCCGCGAGGCTGCTATAGGCGGACCTGCCGCCGCCGGAGGCGGCTGCGGGTGTTACTAGCGGCGTACTCGTAAGACCTCTTGCGACATTCTGTCATTGCAATCGGCGTAAGCCGCCGTGCTTGCGTTGTCCGAAGTGACAATATTTCGAGAGAACCCGCTACTCGATCGCAAATCCGATCATCACCTTGCATGATGACGCGCAGGCGATGGACCGCACGCGGCTGATCGTCCTCTGTCATCGCCTCGCCGCCCTCGGCCAAGGATTGCGCGCCGCGCTGCGGCGCCTTACCGGGCGCCTGAAGGCGCGCCCCTGGTGGTCCCGCCGTTCACATCGTCCGAGACCGGCGGTGCAACCGAACCCGTCCTTGCGCGCGCTGACGGCGGCGGCGCTGGCCTTGCCGGGGCTTGCGCCAACACCCGTGCACGCCGGGGACCAAGCCGGATTTCAATATAGCCGCTATGAGGAGGGCGAACGGGAGTTGTTCGGTGAGCGCAGCATTTACGATCCAATCCAGGTCGAAAGCCTGTACGGCAGCGGTGGCGTCACGCTCTTCGATCGAGTCAAGTTCTATTTCAATTACCTGCAAGACACCTGGTCGGGAGCCACGCCGATCGCGACAGCGCCCTTAGCCTTCGCCGGCAACCGGAGCATCGCTACCGGCGGCGATTCCGTGTCCGGGGCGTCGCCCTTCATCAGCTCCGGCGATCTCTTCTTCGATAGCCGCTTCAATCCCTACACGAGCCCCTTTCTTGCCGCGCCCCCGGTCAAGGAAACGCGCTTGGTCCATACGCTCTCTTCCGCCTCGCCCGAGTCGCGCAAACAAGGGGATTTCAAGCTGGGCTATGAGTGGAACGAGGCAGCGCTGGAGGTGGGCGGCGGCGTCTCGCTGGAGCCCGACTACGAGTCGCAGTGGGTCAGCACGAACGGACGCTGGGACCTCAACCGGAAACTCACTACCCTGAGCCTGGGCCTGAGTTACACCCATAGCGACATCGCGGCGATACTCGATCACGATGCGTTTCCCTACTTCGATGCCTCCGCCTATGCGGACCGGATCGAGCTCGCCACGGCCCCCGACGGTAGCGTGCGTACGCGAACCCTGCGCGATGATCGGCAAGACTGGTCGGCGCGGGTGGGGCTAAGCCAAGTCCTGACCAAGGACTCGCTCATCGAGACCAGCCTCGGCTATACCCGCAGCACGGGCTTTCTGGAGAACAATTACAAGGTCGTGCAGTTCGTGTTCGTGGACCCGGACCAGGCCCCCGAGGACTTCGGTATCCCCGGTGTGCCGCCCTTGCGGAGCGCAGACGTCGAGGCCGTGCTCGAACAACGGCCCGACGCGCGCAATCAATGGTCCTGGAACACCCGCTACGTTCATCATCTCGCCCCTTGGGACGCGGCGCTGCACGTCGATTACCGGTTCTTTCACGACGACTGGGGGATCAATGCCCACACCTTCGAGGCCGCTTGGGGCCAACCCCTGGGCCAAGGCTGGACGATCACGCCGCGGGTGCGCTATTACACGCAGGATGAGGCGGACTTCTATCAACCCTACTTTCTCTTCAAGCAAGCGGTACCGCGTACCCCGGCCCGGCCTCCCGATTTTTCCTCGCATATCGATTACGGCAGGATTCCAATCAGCGAATACTCCAGCGACCACCGCCTGTCGGGGTACGGTGCCCTGAGCGGCGGGGTGACGGTAAGTAAGGAGTTCGCACAAGGTGCCGCGCTAGAGGCGGGCATGGAGTATTACACCCACGAGGGCGGGCTCAAGCTGGGCGGCGGGAGCGAGGCCGACTACGCCGATTTCGACTATTTGACCTTCAACGTCGGATTGCGGGTGGATCTATCGGCGGCGTTATCCGCGGCCGAAAGCGGCTATGCCCCCATCGAGGGCGATGGCGGTCACGACACGCACACCGACGCCGGTGACATGCCGCACTCCGGCGGCCATGCACCGGCCGGCGTGATGTTTGATCACATGTTGCCCGAGGCCGGCGACTTCATGGTCGGTTACCGCTATATGTATGCCCGCCAGGACGGCGACACGCTGCGCGGCACGGATGCCGCGAGCGATCAGGCGATCCGAGACGATGCCTGCGGCAAAGACGGATGCACCTCGACCTCTGTCGATATGGACATGCACATGCACATGCTCGACCTCATGTACGCACCCACCGACTGGTTGAATTTGATGCTGATGCCGCAGTTTGTCGACATGGACATGACGCTGCGTCCGCTCGAGGGCGCGGCGCCCGACAGGCACGCCGGACATGGCGGCCACGCCACGGGCGGCGTCGGCGACACGTCCCTGTTCGCACTCTTCAAGTTGTTCGATAGTCCCGGCCATCACCTGCACCTGGCGCTGGGGGTCAGTGCACCGAGCGGTGCCGTCGACGAGAAGCTCCGGCGCACCCATCAGGCAGATCGCGGGTTCATTCACTACCACATGCAGCTCGGCAGCGGCACCTGGGATTTCCGGCCCAGCCTCACCTATACTGGCCACATGGACCGGCTGTCCTGGGGGGGCCAGGTGAGCGGCACCCAACGCCTGGAGGGCGAGAATGCCTCGGGCTACGCACTCGGCGACGTGTTCCAGACCACCGCCTGGAGCAGTTATGGATTGACCCGCTGGCTGTCCGCCTCGGTGCGCGGCGTGTATACCCATCAGGGCCGGATCGAGGGCGAATTCGATGGCCTGCATGAGGAAGCCATCCCACTCGATCTCCCGCGCAACTACGGCGGGCAGTATTGGGACGTGGGCTTCGGTCTCAATGCCGAGGTGCTCAGCGGCGACTTAAAGGGCAACCGTGTGAGCGTCGAGTGGCTGCACCCCGTGGAGGACAACGTCAACGGTTATCAGGTGGAACGGGAGGGCACGCTGTTCGCTACCTGGAGCCTGAAGTTTTAGAGCGTGCGCCATGCGCGCGAGCCTCTGGCCCATCGGGGGCGAGGTCTTCGTGCTACATCGATGCGGGTTTACGGGCGGATGGCATGAAGTTGCACCGGCGCACGTTCAAGGCCATGGGCTCTCCCTGCGAGGTCCAGCTCTATGCCGCGAGCGACGCGGCAGCGGGGCGTCTCGCCGGGATCGCGGTTGCCGACGTCCATCGACTCGAGGCGCGATACTCGCGTTATCGCAGCGACAGCCTGCTCTCGGAGATCAATCGGGTCGCGGCCTCCGGCGGCCGCATCACGGTAGACGAAGAGACCGCAGGCTTGTTGAATTACGCCGCGATCTGCTATCGCGAGAGTGAGGGGCTGTTCGACATCACCTCCGGGATCCTGCGCCGCGCCTGGCGTTTCGACCGCGGCGAGCTGCCGGACGCGGCACAGGTCCGGGACCTGCTCGGCGTGGTGGGATGGCACAAGCTGCGCTGGGCGGCGCCGGTCCTGGAATTCCCGCTGCCGGGCATGGAGATCGACTTCGGCGGCGTGGTCAAGGAATACGCGGTGGACCGTGCAGCGGCGCTCTGCCGCGAGGCCGGCGTGCAGCATGGCTTCGTCAATCTGGGGGGCGATATCCGGGTCATCGGCGCACATCCCGACGGTAGCCCGTGGCGGATCGGCATACGCCATCCACGCCGTCCGGACGACGTCATCCAGACCCTCTCGCTGCATGCCGGCGCACTGGCCAGCAGCGGCGATTACGAGCGCTGTATTACGCTGAACGGCGTGCGGTACGGACATATCCTCAATCCCAAGACCGGTTGGCCGGTGGGCCATCTGGCCTCGGTCAGCGTGGTCGGCGATCTGTGCGTCGTCGCCGGCAGCGCCTCTACGATCGCCATGCTCAAGGAGGCCGGCGGTCCGCCCTGGCTCCAGGGATTGGGTCTGCCGCATTACTGGGTAGACGTGCAGGGCGAGACCGGCGGCTCGCTCGCGGCGCCGGTCGGCGCGGAAGGGCCCCGACGCTATCGATCCTGCCCCCTATGATCGGTCCACGCTGATGCGGCCCGGGCCGCTTACCAGCACATAGAGCAGGCCGCCCATGATGGCCAGATTCTTCTGGAATTGGATGAGCTGCGTATTCATCTCCCCTGCCTCGAGGCCCCAGAAGGCGTGGAAGACCAGGGTTGCCGGGATCAGGAATAGGATGATCGCGAGCGCCGCCCAGCGGGTCTTACACCCGATGGCGAGCAGCAGGCCGCCGCCCAACTCGATCAGGATGGTGGCGACCAGCAATGCCTCTACCATCGGCAGGCCCTTGCCGGCCATATACGCCGCCGTGTCCTCAAATCCGCCGATCTTGCTATAGCCGGCGCCGACGAAGATCAGCGCCAGCAGGATGCGGCCTGCGAGTAAGCCTAGTGCCTGCACGGTGGTCATCTCTCTTCCTCCCTATAAGCGATTGAGATCGAGCTTTTGCATCTGGTTTCCCCAGGCCTTGGCGAGCCGGTGTTGTACATCGCGCACGGCGTGCGTGTCACCGCGCCGAGCGTACATCTCGCGAAGACCATACAGTGCCCAGCCGTTGTTCGGCGTTCGCGCGAGACTCGCGCGAAAGGCGTGCTCGGCGCCGGAGAGATCGCCCGCCAGCAGCCGGACCGCGCCCAGCGATTGACGCACCGGGTAATACCAGTACGGGGGCTCCATGTAGCCGAGGCGGTCCTCGATCGCGACCGCCTGCTCGAATTCGGCCGCGGCGCGCGCGAGCTTACCTTGGGCCTGGGCGATGCGCGCCAGCACGACATGCTGCGCGAGGTCCAACACCTCTTTGGCGGGTACGCCACCCGCCATCAAAGCGGCGAAATCGTGCCTGCATCGTAGCGCGGCGATGAGTTGTGCCTCGCGCTCCGCGGCCTTGACCTCGCGCCGCGCGGCGAAGGCGACACCGCGGGCATAGTGCCAGGCGGCCTTGACGTACGGGAAGGCATTGCCCGGATCGCGGAGCGCCAGGATCGTTGACGGCGCGCTGAGCTGGGCATGCGCGAAGTACGGCGCCGACTTGATCGGTTGCACCCAGGGTATCGTGCGCACGGCTTCATCAGAGACGGCGGTTTGGAGTCGCTGCGCCGCTTCGATGGCGGTCTTGCCGTCACCGGCCATCTGGGCGGAGACCAGCAACATGTGGATGGCATGCGGATAATAGGCCTCAGCATAGATCCCCGTGGCCCGAATCTCGCGCAGATAGGTCTCGTCCGCGGCGACGGCCCGCCGGTTAGCGGCGAGGGAATCGAGATAACGCCCGATGCGGAAATACAGATGACTCGGCATGTGCACCAGATGTCCCGTCCCCGGTCCGAGGTCTAGGGCCGCCAGCCGATCGGCATAACGCTCGGCGCGCTGCGGTCGGGCCGAGGCCTCGACCACGTGGATGTAATAGTGGATGGCCCCGGCGTGGTCCGGATGCTTCGCCAAGACCGCCTCCAGAACCTTGAGGATATCCTGAGTCCTGCCCTTAGGGCGGCGGCCGCCGGTCTCCCAATAGTCCCAGGGACTCAGATCCATCAGGGCCTCCGCATAGAGGACCGCAATGTTCAAGTCATCGGGGAAGCGCGCCGCGACTTGGCCCATCGCCGCAGCGTAGGCGGCATCCAGTGTCTTCCGATCCACGCGCTGATCATCCGAATAGCGGCGAGCCAACGCTGCGATGAGGGTCTGTTCCTTTGCGCTGGCAAGAGGGGCGTGCTGCTGGGCCTTGCGTAGGGCCGCGAGCGCCGGCACCTTGGCCTCCGCGTCCATCGGCGCATTGATGTTCGGGCCGAGCACCAAGGCCTCGCCCCAATAACAAAGTGCACAACGGGGATCGAGTCGCTGCGCCTGGCGGAAGGCGCGGCGTGCTTCCGCATGATTGAAGGCATAGGTCAATCGCAGACCCTGGTCGAAATAGCGCTGCGCGCGCTCGCTACCCGTGGTGATCTTATATTCGAGCCCGCCGGGGCGGGTCCACAACGGCGGGGCGCTCTCGATGTACGCGGCCGAAGGACGGCCCGCAAGGGCGCCGTACGATCCGACCTCGCCCCGACCAGGCCCGGCGTGGTCATGCCGGTCCTGCGCGTCCGCCTGGCGCGCGAGCCCGATCGAGATGAATAAGCTCAGGGCAGCGTAGCTTGCAAGGCCCCGTACCCGCGTGCTCGTTGGAAAACATCCCATCTTCATCACCTCGATTAGTATACCAACGACGGCCATCAATACCCGCATTAGCTACCGCCCCTAGCGAAAATTGTCTCTGTACTTGTCGCCTCCGTTGGAAACGCTCAAGCGGATCTCTTCGTTTCCAGATTGGCCTCCTCTTTGCTGTGCGCGTGCGTGTGAGAATGCCAGGATTGACACATTGGGGCGGGCGCACAGCGCGCGAGTACCCGTGGCCCGGGAAGCTGCCGGGTGAGCGAGCGTTCGGTCCGCTGTGCGCACGCGGGTAAGGCGCCCGGTTCCCATAGCCACATGGGGATCTGTTGAGTCGGCTTGCTGGAGTCGCGAGCCATGGGCGATTCCGTGGCCTCGCCGCTGTTTGGCTAGCCCGACACTGGCGAAAGGAAAGGCCTGACCCCCGTCTTTCTCCAAATGTGATATTACAAGATGTGACCCCATTATTGTGACCCTTCGGGCGCTCTGCCGCTGACGCAACACTCGATACGGGTGGGTGGTTGGCCCTTACCCGACGGGGACTCACACCCCGCAAGATACGCCAAGCTTGCCTTGGCACAATAACGCAATGGTAAGGGGCGCGCAGTTCACGGAAGGTAAACGAGCCACCGAATCTGGTTAAAAAAACAAACATGCAAAACCGCCAACGGTCGGTGCGTCCTGTCGACCGACTTGTTAGGCCGGGCAGTGACTGCCAGAGCCAAACTGCCAGCCGCCAAAAAACGACGGTAACCTGATCCACATCGAGCTTGCGGAATGCGGCGCTTCGTATCTCCGCCGGTTCTATTGCGCCCTATCCATTCTCTCAGCGACCCCGCCCCCTTTTACCAGAACCCGTCAAGGAGATAGTTTGTCAGTCCTCCTCGGGGAAGACTACTTCGAGGATTGATACCGTCCCCGACACCTCGTTCGCCGCGGCCACGAACAGCTGTTCACCACGGCGGAAGAACTTAATACCCTCGGGCGCCGTGCCGACCGGCGCGAGATCGATCACAACCGGAGCCACGGGGTTGCTGACATCGATCAGAGCGACCGCGTTGGCGCGCTCGAGACCGACCGCAACCAAGGTCATGCCGTGAT